>DATBWB010000109.1 GCA_036514995.1 Candidatus Acidiferrales bacterium | reverse complement strand
CGGACACCAGCCAAGCACGGAGGAGGATGTGGTGCGGCCGGCTGAATCGGGTGGCGGAAAGTCCTGGGAGGGGGATTGAGGACAAAGAGAGAGCAAAGCGACCGGAAGGCGGCGGGAACGCGGGCGAGGCGCAAGAAGTTCTATCCGACACGAGCGATGCAGGCCTTTTTGGAGGCAGCGCTCGACCCGGACGTTCCCACGACGATTGCAGCAACGGCGAGGGCAGCGGGAGTGCATCCGAGCAACTGGCGGCTCTGGAAAGGAGCGGGAGCTTTTTCCCGATGGTTCCAGAGGGAATGGCAGGAAGGCAGCGGCGGTCTGGTGTGGATCCTGGACAAGATCGGGATCGAAAAGGCACGCAAGGACTTTCGATACTGGGATGCGATGCAGCGGAAGTACGGCGGTGAAGGCCAGGGCTTGGGCGGGTCGGGGTTCTATGTGGTCGTCCGGGCGCCGAGGCCGAAGCGGGACGAGGCACGTGCTGCTGCGGGGCAAGAGAGCGATTGAGCTAGGCTACCATGCCACAGCGAAACAGGGGCGTTTCCATGCAAGCAGGGCACCGTATCGGCTCTATGGTGGAGCGGCGGGAGGCGGAAAATCGGAAGCCATCCTGTTTGAAGCGGTGATGCAATGCCTGGAACATGCTGGCATACGAGGATTGGTCCTGCGGCGAACTTTTCCCGAGCTTGAGCGTTCGCTGATTCAACGGGCGCTCGAAAAGATACCGCGAGAAATCTATCAGTACAATACGGCGAAGCACATCATGACGTTTCCGAATGGGTCGGTGCTTGAGTTTGGATTCTCGGAATGCGATGTGGACGTGATCCGGTTCCAATCGGCTGAGTATGGCTTCATCGGGTTTGACGAGTTGACGCACTTCACCGAATACCAGTGGCGGTATCTCAAGTCGCGGTGCCGGTCGGTGATCAAAGGGGTCTTCCCCAATATGTTTGCAGGGACGAACCCAGGCAACCGGGGCCACGCCTGGGTGAAAAGGCTATGGATCGAGAAGCAGTTGAACCCGGAGGAGCAAGAAGCTGGGGAAAGGGCGAGGGATTACGATTTCATTCCTGCGAAGGTGCGCGACAATCCATACCTAGTCGAAAACGATCCTGGCTACTTGAACCGCCTTGCGAGTTTGCCGCCAGCGGTGCGACGTGCGCTGCTCGAAGGCGATTGGGATCTGTTTGAGGGGCAGGTGTTCACGGAGTTTCGGAAAGAGATTCATGTTGTGCCGAGTGGCGAGTACCGGGTGCCGAGTCTCGGAGCATGGTGGCCGAGGTGGAGAGCGATTGACTGGGGATACACCCAGCCGGCATGTTGCCTTTGGTTCTGCCGCGAGCCGAAAGGCCGAACCTATGTTTACCGCGAACTTTACAAGACGGGGATGCTGGTGAGTGAGTTCGCCAAACGGGTCAAGGAAATGGACGGTGGCGAGCAGATCGAGACCTGCTATCTCGATCCAGCGTGCTGGCAAAAGAGCGGCGCTGTCGAGCAATCTATCTCGGAGCAATTTGCTGAGCATTTCTCTGTTCAGCCGGCAGATAACGATCGGCTAGGTGGAAAACAGCTAGTGCATGAAATGCTGCGCGTCGGGTGCCGAGTGCCGGGTGCCGAGTCAGGCCGGGGGCTGCAAATCTTTGAGAATTGCACGAACCTCATCCGAACCCTGCCGCAGTTAGTTTACGATACCGTGAAAGTTGAGGACGTAGATTCGGACGGCGAGGACCACGCCTACGATGCGCTGCGGTACGGGTTGAAGAGTGCCCATCAGCGGGAGGCAGAGAAGCCGTACTCGCTCCGAGCAGCGGAGTTCATCGCCGGAGCAGAGGATCCGACGGTGGTGGCGATGCGCATGAGGAAGTTTGAGGCCCATGAGCAGCGAGCGGCGAGACCGGTGAGGTGGAGATGAGAACAGAAGCGACCAGTGACACTTCGTCCCGCCCCGGCGGGATTGGGGCAAGCCAGCGACCAGCAACCAGAGTGGAAACTCGAAAATCGAGAATCGAAAGTCGAAACTGGATCACCCATGCAGGACGAGTGCCGAGTTTCGTTTTTCGAGTTTCGATTTTCGGTCTTTTGGTCGTGATAGGCATGGGGAATCAGGTATTAGCCACGACGCTCACCGGCAGTTTCAGGAATGCGGATGGAAGCGCGGTGGCAAACGGACGGTTGCTGCTGCGGCTGAGAGTGCCGGCGGTGACGAAGACGAGCCCACAGCAGGTGGTGAATAACACGGTTGTCTGCTCGCTTGATGGGGCGGGGGCTATGAGCGGAGCATGCTCGGTCCAGGACAACGCCAACCTGACACCCACGGAATACTACGTCGCGACACTTTATGACTCGAACTCGAACCGGCTCTGGAGTCAAAACTGGTACATAACGGGCGCGAGCGTAGATGTGGGAACGCTTCAGCAAACGACCATTGGGATCAGTTTTCCGAATCCGGTGTTTCAGAGCACCACGTCGGCCCAATCAGTTCAATCGGCGATGACTTTCAGTGGGAATGTGACGTTCTCGAATCCCGTGTTGGTCAAGGCGCTCAACACCATCCGCTTTGCCGACCAGTTTGCTAATATCCAAGCAGCGATTACGGATGCAGGCGCAACGGGCGCGGTGATTATCCCGTCCAGCTATGCCGGCACGGACGCCTTCACCAATCCGAACAATATCCCGATTGTTGACTTACGGGGCGGAAGCTCGGCATATCGCGGCTTTATCTCCGTCAAGGATTTCGGAGCGAAGGGAGACGGGGTAACTGATGACACGGCAGCGATTCAGGCGGCAATCAACGCCGCGCCAATCAGCGGTACGGTCTATTTGCCCAAAGGAGACTACCTCATCAGCGGTGCGGGCAGCGAATGTTTGCTGATTCCCAAGCCAATTGCGTTCATCGGCAGTTTGGGTGGGACACTCAATTTTGGCTCTGTTCTTTTGGTCAAGAGCACCGTGGGGGCCTCGACCGATGTAATCCGGCTCACCGGAGATGCTAACGGGCACGACGGCATGTTTCTGTGGCGCTTTTCCGTGCAGAGTCAGTCTGGCACTCCCGCCCGGCACGTCATCAACATAGATACAACCAGCCAAGCTCTGTCCCGGCTACTTATTTCTCAGGTCTATCAGTGGGGAAATTTCGGCGGTCGCGGGATTGTCTCGACGAATCCTACTCTAGCAGATGGACTTTTTGTCTCGACTATTCAGGAATCTGTTATCAAGAATGGTATCCAGCTTCAACGCGCCGGAGACACGGTACGCATCTTGAACAACACGATTACAGGCGCGAATGCTGGCGTGGATGTGTCCTTCGTTCCGGGCTCTCTCATGTTGCTTATCGAGGGCAATAGCATCACAAACACAGGCGGGTTCATCAAGCTCGGCGATGCCCCGAAAAGTGTCCGCATTCTGAACAACGAGATGGAAGGAACCGTCTCGTTCACCGGCTCCAACGGGGCGGGTATTGATGTGGACGGCACCGTGACGAATCCAGGAACGAACGTTGAAATCGCGTTCAATACGATTCAGCCCGTGGCTGCCGGGATACATGGTGTGCGAGTCAATTTTGCAGAGCACACGCACATCCACAGCAATCTCTTTTCGCGTGGAGCAACTCCAGCGAAGCATATTACGACAACCGCAAACGCCCTCTATACCACGGTAGGCTGGAACCGATACGAGCCCACCGCCGACACGATTGCGGATATTCTCTCCGACGCCGGTACGAGCACGGCAATCACGCTTTATCCGCCGCACAGTACCGGGCAGTCCTTCGTCAAGGGAGATACCACGGTCAAGAGACTCAAGGCCGCCAACGGTACGGCGCTTGTTGCCGGGGACTTCGCCTTACATGCCAATTGGGGCACCGGCGCAACGGTGACGGCTGTCACGGGCACCGACCAAGCTACCCAGTTCACCGTCACCGCCGCTGGCACTCCAGCGGCTAACCCGACTGTCACGCTGACTTTCAAGGATGGCACCTGGACGAACGCACCAATCTGCCAGGCAAGCATGGTTGACGGCACGGGGACTTTCGTGCAGTTGAAGACGGTGCCCTCGGCGACAAACGTGGTGATTACCTACCAGGGCACGCCGGTTGCCGCCAGCGCTTACGTCATCGCCTATTCGTGTATCGGGAGATAAATGAGCTGGCTTGGAAAAGTTTTTCCCTATGTGGGTTTCTTGGAGCGGCGAGTGGAAGAGTTGCGCCTTACCAATCAGCGGCTTTTCGATCAGCTTTTGCGGGCGACAGGGAATGAGCCGATTTATGAGCAGCGACCCTTCGACTCCGCCCAGGGCAAGCCGGTGAAGACACGGCAGACGATGGAGGACTACCTGCGGCGGCTTGAGGCGGAGGAACAAAAGTTGCTGCAGGAGGAGATGGCCGCCCTGGCCAAAGAGAAGCTGGCGAGCAACTAGATATGCCCCGGTGGACGGCACTCCGGGCGGAGGCATTGATACCCTGAGGAGAGGGGGAGAAGATCTGGCAGTGAACGCATTGACTCCATTCGAAAACATGGGGGGGCAAGTGGCGGAGGCCTCTTCGCCACACGACCTCGGGGTGACCTACGCGCCGGCAAGTGAGCCGAGCGAAAAGATACAAAGGGCGCTGGCGGAGCTGGTTCGGGAATATGAGATGGAATCCGACCAGGTGCGACGTCACTTTGTGCGGCGTTTCCGGGAGGCCGAGGAGTTCTGGAAAGGATTACAACACATCTACTGGTCGGAACGAGATTGGGCGTGGCACTCGCCCGGAGAATTTTCCGGGCAAATTGGTGGTGATGACAGGCCGCGGCACGATTCGGTGACGAACATCTTCCAGGCATTCGGGCTGTCGATCATTGCGGTGTTGAGCCAACGAATTCCATCGGTACGGTTTTTTCCGGTTTCGGCGCAATCCGAATCGGACATCGCGACGGCGAGGGCGGCGCTGGAGATCGCCCAACTGGTTGAACGGAATAACCAACTTCCACTGCTCGCGATCCGCGAGGCGTATCTGCTGTGGACGCAGGGAATGTTTGGGGGATACGTGCGGTATGTGACCGACCCGCGCTTTGGCAAGCGGCGTTTGCCGATTCTGGGAGCAGTCGAGATCAAGCTCTCGAAGGCGGGATATGAATGTCCAAAGTGTGTGAACCTGACGGAGGAAGAGTCCTTCCTCGGGATGTGCAAATATTGCGGGGAGAAGCTAACGCGGGAACGGTTTCGGCCAGCCGAAACAACCACCATTCCGACAGTAACGGGCTTCCGTGAGGTGGCCAACGGCCAGGAAGTGATCGACATCGTCGGGGCGCTGGAATTGAAGCTGCCACCCTACGCTTATGGGATGCACGACGCAGGGTACTTGATCTGGGCAGTGGAGAAGCATCGGGCAAGTTTGCGAGCGGCGTATCCAGAAAAGGCGGCGAAGATCGGTACGGCGGTGGGGCAAAGTGGCGAGGATGTCTACGAGCGGAGCGCACGGCTGTCCATTGCAAATAGGCGAGGTGGCGGGGGAAGCCAAGCGGATACGAATCTCATCACCTACAAACGATGCTGGCTCAGACCGTGGGCTTTTTGGGCGGTGGACGACGTGACGACACGCGAGGAACTGCTGGGGTTGTATCCTGATGGCTGCCATGTGGCATTTGCGGGCGACACCTTTCTGGACGCACGGAACGAGTCGATGGATGACTGCTGGCGACTGTGCCATGCCGTGCCGGGGGCCGGGATGTACACCGAGCCGATCGGGGGTTCACTGGTGTCAGTACAAAAGCGATTCAACACGATCGAAAACCTCAAGATGGAATGGATAGAGTACAACTCAGCCCCGCCCATCCTGGCTGACGCGGAAGTGTTGAACGTAAAAGCGATGGAAGGCCGGCGGATGGCGCCAGGGTCGCTCTACCCGGTCAAGGTGAAGGCGGGGCGAGCCATCAGCGATTCGATCTGGCAACCGAGATTTCCGTCTCTGGACCAATCTGTTTACGCGCACGGGCAGGAGCTGAGGAATCTGGGAGAATTCCTTACGGGAGCGTTTCCCTCGCTTTATGGCGGCGAACTCGATTCGAACACAACGGCGACAGGGTACGCCCTATCCCGAAATCAAGCGATGGGCAGGATTGGCCTCTATTGGCGACAAGTGAAGTACTTTCACGCGGCACTGATGTTGCTGGCAGTGGAAACGTTTCAAAAGAACCGAACGGAAGATGTGGAAATCGCGGTCATCGGGAAAACGAAAGATTTTGAGTCGAAGTTCATCCGGCTGGGAGACTTACGAGGAAGTGTGAGTGCATATCCGGAGAGCGACGAAGATTTTCCGGTGCTGTGGCAAGACATTCGGGCGACGGTGTTGCAGTTGCTAGGGTCGAATGACCCGAAGATCGCCGAAATTCTTGAACACCCTGACAACGCCAACTTTATCAAGAATGCGATCGGATTGACGCAAATCATTGTGCCGGAAGAGGGAAATCGTTCGAAGCAGTTTCGCGAAATCAAAGCCTTGTTGCCAGCGGCCCCGCTAATGGATGGGAAGAGTGGAGAAATAATGCCGACCATTCTGCCCGACGAATTTGCTGACGATCACAAGGTGCACATAGCCGTCTGCCGCGAATGGGCGGTTTCGGACGCGGGGATTGAAGCGCGATCCACGAATCCGGGTGGATACGCGAATGTGATTGCTCACGGGAGGCTGCACCAGAGGATTGCCGGAGCGCAAGCAGGGAGTGAGAGAGTACAGCAAGGCCAGGAAGCGGGAAGGTAGCGACCCGCATCTGCGATTTGCAGTTTCAGTTACCGGATAAAAGGGGAGCGGACTGCAGCCACGAGGGGCCCCGGAAGGGGCCCTTTGTATTGCAGGATGTGCGAGATGAGAGAAGCCACAGGCAAAAGGATGAGGCCGGTGACCTCAGCAAATGATGCAGGAGGGGTGGGAGAGGCGAAGGCTGGGAGCAACAGGCCGGCCGACATTGATCTCCTCAGCGATGCGGCTAATGACGAGGTAAGACAAGATCCGATGTGCAGCGCTGTCGGCGGAGAGCCGGAAAGGAGAAGCGAAGGCGAGGCGGCCTCGGAGAAGAGCCCAGCCACAAAGACGGCAGGGTGGGAAGCATCGGGTGCGGCTGGAGAGGGCGAGAAGCCAAGGACAGAGTCGAAAGCTAGTGACGAGGCTGAGGCGGTGGAGGGACCCGAATGGCTTCAATCATTGATCGCCGATCACCCCCGCGGAGCAGACCTGGCAGCGATTGTGGCCGCAGAGCGCAGTTTTCGAAAGGTGTTTCCAACATCAGAATCGGCCGAGTTTGCCCGCGAGCAAGCCGAGCATCTTGTGTTACTTGACCAGCTATTCTACAGCCAAGATCCTGAAGACGCAGCGAAGTTTGTAGCCAAGCTCAAGACTGAGGGCGGGAGTTCGTTCGAACAGGTCAACCGCGCCTGGGCAGACGAATTTCTGGAGGAGATAGGCAGCCGAGCGTACGGAAGCAACGATCAAGAGCTCTTGAAAGCGGTCGAAATGATCAGGGATCGTGTTGGGGGGCCCGACAAGCCACCGGCTGTCAATACCAGCAGCGAGAATCGAATTGTCAGGGGAAATCTTCGCCGACGCGAGGAGGAGTTGGAACGTCGGGAGCGCGAGTTAAGGCGCGAGGAGTTCATGCGTTTCTTCGGAGCCTGTGACCAAGCCTGCGAATCCACGATTCGGGAACGGATCGAGCAGTTAGTAGGAGCGGGGCATTTCAGCCCCAAGCAAAAGCAGGCAGCGGTACAGGAGATTTACGAAGGGCTCCGCGAGACATTGAGCGCGGACACGCTCTTCATGGGACGAATGGCTGCAGCGGTGCGAATGGGAAACCGAGGCGAAGGGCACCGAAGACAGGTTGTCGAGTTGTTCGTCGGTCGAGCCCGGCAGGCGGTGCCGGAAATCGCTCGCCGCGTTTTGTCAGAGTGGACACAACAGGTGTTAAACGAGGAGCAAAGCAGGGAAACGAAGCGGCGGAACACCGCGACGCGAGCTGAAGTTGGCGGCGGAGGGGAATCGCCGAAAGGTCGCGTCTTTCCTCGAGTCAACTACCGCAAAATGACCGATATGGATATTTTGAATTTGTGATCCCTGCCAACGGGTACCGATGCTATCGGAGCTGGCAGGTGTGATCAGTGACCCGTGATGCGAGGGTGGGATGAGAGAAGCAAAACGGGCAAAGGAGAAGACCAGAAATGGCGCTGAGCAACACGCAGACGGTGGCGCTGCAGCTCGAAAAGGTGCGGGAGAAGCTCCCGTTGCTTTACGAGCGCGACGACACCTTTTTCTCGATGATCCAAAAGCGGGATGTGGAGAAAGTGTCATCCCGCACGATGCGCGTTCCACTGCAGATCCGTCCAGGGGGGCGGCCGGGGTTTGCCAGCTTCGATGGCGGCGACCTGGGCCGGGGATCGGGCACGACCTACGACGTGGCGACCTTGACGCCGATTGGATTGCGCTTTGCGGTGGAAGTAACCAAGCTCGTCGAGTTCGCAACAAACGCAAGCGAGAAAGCCGTTGAGGACGCGACGAAGCGGGAAGTGGTCAATGCGATGAGAGAGTTCCGAACTCACCTGGACTGCTGGTTGCAAACAGCAGGAAACGGAGTGCTGGGGACGGTGCAATCGGTGTCGGGATCGGTGCTGACCCTTGCGGCAACGCCGTTCAAGAACCGACTTCTGCGGTTTGACCAAGTAGTTCAGATCTACGATCCCACGCTGACCACCAACCGAGGGGGCTCGAACATCACGGCCATTGACTACAATGCGGGAACCATCACACTGGCTTTCGTGCCGGGAGGCACGGCGGCGAACGACCTGGTGGCTGTGGACGGAGTCAGCGGGGCAAGCCCGACGTTTCTCTACGGGATTCCCTATCACCATTCAGACGCGGCCACCGGAACCTGGTTGGGGTTCAACCGGGCAACCACGCCCGAGGTAAGGGCGAACGCGGTGAACGCCGGCGGGGCCATGATGACTCTCCCGCCATTGCGCCTGGCAATCAACAAAATCCGACAGCGAGTGGGCTCGAACGTACTCGGGAAGTTGCGGGTGCACCTCCACCCAGCCCAAAAAGCGGCCTACGAGGAGCTGGCTATCGTGATCTCCGAGATCGAGAAGGGCGGAGGGAACGAGGATGTTGACCTGCTCTTCGGAAACGCGCGCATTGCCGGATTCCCGGTGATTGAAAACATCCATGCTGACCCCTCGCGGGTGGACTTCATCAACTTGGAAGCCTGGGGTCGGGCTGAAGCCAAGCCGATCGACTTCTACGAACTGGGCGGGCAGACGGTCTTCCCGGTGTATGGCGCATCGGGCGGACTGGCTGCATCGTATCTATTTTACTACGCGACCATGGTCCAGTTCTTTGTGGATGCCCCGGCAGCGGTGAGTTCAGTGACCAACCTAGCAGCACCGGCTGGATACTAGCGGAAGCCGTTGATACGTGAATGGTGATTGGCGGATGGGGTCCTAAACCCGGTTCGCCACTCACCATTTTCCTTTTTGAACATGAGTCAGATTCTGCACGAGTGGAACCGACGAGCCCCCAGGGAGCTCGAAAAGCGATTGGCCGAAACAGGGGGGCGAAATCGGTTTGCCGGGCCCAACTTTCGTATCGTTTGGTCAGAAGCACGAATGGAATGGCAGGGTGGCCGGTGGAATGACTTTGCTAAGGATGGGCGATGGATCCGTTCCGTCATCGCGACGCGAAGGGTGCCGCGATACGTGCCGTTTGTTGGATGGGTCATCGAAGCCTGGCAACCGCCAGAATACTACGGCTCGCCCGAGAATTGGGCCAGGCGATTCCGGGAGTGGGTGGGTGGGGTTGTCGTGGAAACCCTCGGGCCCTACCCGCAGGCGGGCGATTACGAGGAGATTTTCCGATTTCAGGGATCACTTACTCCGACAATCTGTGACGCCATTCTTCACCGGACGGCAGCAAGCAGGAGGCTCGGAGCCCAGCAACGAAGTGAGCTGGTCGAGCAGCGAGTTCAGCGACGGCTTCAACGCTGGGAGAGTTTTGCCGATGATGTTCTCCAGGATGCCCGACAGGCTTTTCCGGGACCGTTCATCGGCTACGGTGGCAGCAGGCGCCATTCCTCAGTTGGCTTTTGCGAAAGGGCCGGAGTTCGGTCACATCCGTTCTAGGCATTGAAGCCAGAGATGGTGGGAGAAAAGTATGGGTAAAGCGGTGGTGGTGAATATCAGCCCCTACCCGGTGGGGAAGCAGTTTGATTTTGGATATTTCGAAGTGCCCGGATGTCCTGCGTCGAGAGAATATTCCTCCATGGCGATTGAGGATCGACGCTCCATGAAGGATTACGGCGATGGCCGATATGAACCCATGAGGATCACAGGTGAGGAGATCGCGAGAGATCTGGCTGAAACGTGGAAGGAACACGGGGTTTTCGTCAGTTCCCAAGAGGTACCGACCGAGGAGGAAGTTGAGGCAGCGCGAGAGAGACGATTGGCATGGTATCGAGAGATCTACTCGGAAGCGGCTGACAGTTGGACCCGATACAAGCAGTACCGCATGATCAACGATCGACAACGCGATGCAGCAAGAGAGTTGCTGAAGGTGGGGGGCATTTCAGAACCTCCGGAATGGATGAAGGCGAGCGGCCATGAGACTGGCCACATGGGGTGTCCGGCCTGCGGCGGTGAGATTCGCGTTGGCGTGGCAGTGTGCCGACACTGTGGTGCCATTCTGGACGAAGCGAGAGCACAAACCTACCGACTGACGAGCGGGCCGAGGGTGGCACTAGATTCTCAAGCAGAAGAATCGGAGCCAAGGAAAGGGGAGAGCGTGGCGCGCCCAGGGAGGAATCGTGGCTGAGGTGTTCGCACAGGCCTTGAGTCATGCCAGGTCGTTGCTGAACGATGCTGAAGCGCGTGTTTTTACGGACGATGCGCTGCAGCCATTCGCCATGCTCGCGTACCGCAAAGTGATCGACGAAATTGCCTCGCACATGCTCAGCTTCAACGAAGCGGTGGCAACGGTGAGCTATGGGGCGGCGGCAACTCCGCCGATCGACCTTTCCACGCAGACCGGCTATCCGGCTGACATGTGGCAGCCGCTGATCTTGCGGGAACGGAAGGACGCAGCCGAGCAATGGACCGACATGACGAAGGTGGATCGGCTGCCAGCTCGAGATCCGGGCAAGACACTCGGCGAATGGGAATGGCGCGGCAATGTGATCTATGTGGTGGGGGCGACCGAGAACCGCCAGGTGGAGATCCGCTACGAGCAAGTCCCGGCGGAGCTGCTGGCGCCAACTGACGTACTGCGGGTGACCGGGGGCGAGCCAATCCTGGCCTTCTTGACCGCTGCCCAGGCGGCACGGATGCGCGGGATGGCGCAACTAGCTGCGGACTACTACTTGGAGGGCAGCGATCGGCTGGACACGCTGATTCGCCGAATGCTCCATGCTAGCCAGTACATCACTCGCAGGCCGCGACCCTTCGGCGACAGGTAGGGCACGGAATCAACGGAAGGGAATGAGTCTTGGCCAGTTCGCTTCCCCGCCTTGTGCGGATCTCCTGGCGAGATATCTTCCTACGCCCATAGGGGGCTCGGAAAACAGGTCTGAAAGGAGCAAGCAATGGCAATTGCGGTCACAGTTAGTGACAAATGGGATGATGGGAAGCGGCTGCACGTTATCGGCACGTTGGCTTTCTCGGGGAGCTATGCGACGGGCGGGGACACGCTCAGCTTTGCTGGTCTTGTACCAGCGAGCCGGGCACCATTGGTCGTTCGGGTGAGCGGTCAGGCTGGCTTTATCTACGAGGTGAACATTGGCAGCGGCATCGCTAACAGTTTTGTGTTGGTGCGCGGGCAGGAGCCGACCAACGCCACAGCCGGCGTGATTGCGCTCACACAGCTTGCTGCGGCGGCATACCCGGCGGGCGTGACGGGCGATACGGTAAGGTTTTACGCGATCTTTAAGCTGCTCTAAAGATCGAAACCCGAAAAGAGAAGATCGAAAATCCGGCTTGCGCCGCATTAGAGGGGCGACAATCAGGGCAAGGCTGCGAATCCTGCCTTTCAAATCGCCTGCCCGCGCATGGGGAAACCGGCACTACAGGCCAAACGCCGGACGGCGCATTAAGGTTTAGAGAATGTCTCTTGAGACGTTTGAGCCAATCATAATCGACCGTTTCGGCGGTCTGAATACGCTGCTTTCCTCAGCGGATTTGCCTGTCGGGGCGAGTCCTGATTGCAGAAACGTGAAGTTTAGTCCATCCGGGCTGGCGCAACGGGAAGGGCTGTCTGTCCCGTTTCCAGTGATTGGCGGGAATCCGACCGTGAACGGCCTCAAAAGCTATGTGAAGCTCGATGGGACACAGCGGCTATTGGTCTTTACCGGGGCGGGCGAGCTCTACAAAGAGAGCAGCGCAGGAGTGCTCAGCCTGATCAGCACGGTCCTCGGTGCCTCGCGCTACATGCACTCGACCACGATCTACAGCCGGGAGTACATGGCATTCTCGGACGGCAAGACGGGGCAGATTCAACCGCGGCATTTCGATGACACGAATTTGGACAAAGTTTCGGTTCCGGCGCCTACGTCTGCCCCCACCGTGGCCGATTCGGCCACAACGGGGACCGTCTGCGCCGGGGTACATAGCGTCGAAGTGATGTACCAGACTCGCTCAGGCTACATCACGAAGCCTGGGCCAACGGTTTCCTGGACGGCAGCGGGGTCAAAGAAGGCCAGCGTCACCAACATTCCCGTTTCACCCGATTCAGAAGTCACGAAGCGCATCCTGGCGTTCACGCTGGCGGGCGGAGCGAGCTACTACTACCTTTCCACGTTCATCATCAACGACAATACGACCACAAGCCTGACGGTTGACTTCACCGAGAACGCTCTGGCGGCAGGAACCAATGTGGACTCCTACGCTCGGAAGATCGTCCTGCCGAACATGGCTGGAGTGATTGACTACAACCGGAGGGTGTTCTTCTGGGGCGAGGCGGCATTTCCTTCGATTGTGCGGGCTTCCGAGGTGGACGACCCGGAGACGTTCTTCGGGGACACCGGTTTCTTTCAAGTAGCCGAGAACAACGGCCAGCGAGTGACAGCTTGTTTCCGCCTACGGAGCTTGCTCTACGTCCTCAAGGAACGGTCGCTCTACGTCACGCAAGATGACGGGATCAACCCGCCGTCCAAGTGGACTATCGAGGAAGTGGACAACAAGGTAGGGACGCCCTCGATTCATGGCGTGGCGGTGGGCGAGGAATGGGCGGTGATTGCTGGGCGTGCCGGGGTCTATCTCTTTGAAGGCAGCCGACCGCAGAAGATTTCCCAAGAGATTCAGCCGACCTGGGACACGATCAATTGGGATGTGGGGCATCTACTTTGGGTGGAAGTGGATGTGCAGGCGAAGCGCATCTACATCGCTGCGCCCACAGGAACAGCCACGAAGCCCACCGTGGTCTTTGTGCTCGATTACACGGAGGGATTTGGGGGCGACGAATCGAATCTTGAAGGCACGGCTGGCGCGGGTCGGAAATGGACGATCTGGGACATTGCCGCGAATTCGCTGGCACTGGTGGAGCGGCTCTCGCCGCAAGTCTCGCAGCTTTTCTTGGGGAACAATGCTAGAAATGGCAAGGTCTATCGGCTGGACGGGAACCAGTACAGCGACGACGGAGCGGCGATCAATTCGTACTACAGAACCGCCTTTCTGAGTGCGAGCAAGGGCATTGGGCAGCAACTCTTGGGCGGGTTGACGCTTCACGCATCAGGAATTGGACAACTAGCCCTGACAGCGTATGCAACCGATGATTCGGTGGCTGTCATCCTCGACCCGCCCATTGCCCTTTCGCAGACGCCGGATCGGGACTTGTACCGGCTGGCAAATCTCATCAACGAGCGGTTGAGCCTGAAGTTTGGAATGAACCAAGCTGGAACGTTCTGGAAGGCG
>DATBWB010000108.1 GCA_036514995.1 Candidatus Acidiferrales bacterium | reverse complement strand
CACGTGATCGAAGGCTTCCGGCTCGATCCCGGAACGGCGAATGGCTTCCCGGCCGGCGATCGCGCCCAGTTCCATCGCCGTGAAATCTTTGAGCGCGCCCAGATACCGGCCCATCGGGGTGCGCGCGCCAGCCACGATCACGACATCACGGATTTCCATTTTCTTTTCCACTTGTCCTCGAACAGTGGACTAAGAAAGCTGTCCTTTCGAGATTCGAAAAACAAAAATTGCCAAGTAAGGGGCTTCGTTTTTCGCGTTTCGAGTTCAAAGTTCAATGGTACAGTTTCCGCCGCGGCGGTGTGCTTCCTCCAGCGAAAACTCAACCCGGTTGATCAGGTCGGTGACGGCGTCTTCCACCTCGTAGTCGGGCCGCACGGCCGCCTCGCAGATCGCCGCGCTCAGCGAAACCGGCTTGGCGTCAGCCGTCAGCTTGAGGTTGCCGGTCACCCGGCCGAGCTTGGCGTAGAACCCTTTGGCGTTGGCGGCAGTCGTGTCCGGCAAGACGAGCGCGATCGACCACGCGCCATAGCGGATGGCGATGTCATTTTGGCGAACGTTGGCCAGCACGCCCTGGGCGAGCCGCTCCATCACCGTGTTCACCGCCATCTCCCCAAACTGATGGGCAATCTGTTGGCCGTGATCTACTTCCACCACCGCCACCGCCAGGGGGGTGCCTTGCACTTTCGCCCGGCCCATCTCCGACAGCAAACAATCCAAGTAAGAGCTGCGGCTGAGCAATCCCGTTCGTTCGTCGGAGACAGAGAGCGTCTTCATCAGCGATCGCAGCCGAGCATGGTTCACGGCGATCACCACCTGGTCGCCCAGCGTCTTGAGCATATAGATCTCGCTGGGCTTCCACCGGCGCGCCTCACCCGACTGCTCAATCAGCAAAACCCCGGCCGGAACCTGCTGCTCCTTGTCCACCAGCGTGACGGCCAGACCGGACTCGATGTCCAGATGGCGCAGCTCGGGCACCTGACCGGCTTCCAACGCCACCACGCCGGAAGCGTCCGGCGCCTGCTGCCCGACCAACGACAGCAACTTCAAGATGTCGCTCGCCGACCAAGCGGAGATTCCGGGAGCGCAAAATTCCGCGGCCATGGTGGGCGACCCGCCGGGGGCGCCAATCGCTCCCAGGCATCGGCTGACGCGCAAGTACTTTCCGATTTCATTGACGGCCGTGGCCACTACCCCTTTCGGGACGGCCTGGCGATAGATGGCGTGAGTGATTTCAGAAATTTTGGCCAGGTCGCTCACCGGCGTCGTCGGCTCTTCGGTGCGGACGGCTGGCTGGGTGATCTTGGGCCAGTAATCGGCCTGGGCAAAGAGGCTCCGGAGGCGCTCATTGCGTTCGCCTTGCTCAGGGTAGAGCTCGGCAATGCGGTCGAGTTTCTCGATCGCCTTCGCCCGCAAGGAATAGCGCAGAAAAATTTCCACCTGCACCATCATGTCTTCGAGCTGGTTGCGCTGGCGTTCACTTTCGATATCAAGCGCGACGGCTTCTGCCGCCCCTTCGCTCCCGGTGGCCGTCGCCGCTTGAGGCGCGCGGACAGTCGAAGCTTGATTGATCCGCTGGCGAATGACGCTCAACCGCCGCGGGTCGGCTTTCCCCTGCAACTCCTCGAGCCGCCCTGACTGGCCCCCTTCGTAAGCATCAATGTCCACCAACTGTTCGAGGACGTCGGTGGCCTGGTCGAATTTCCGTTCGGCGAAATAGACGTCAAAGAGCTGGCTCAGCACCTCAAACAGCCGCACTTCGCGGTTCAGTTCCTGGTAGAAGGTGGCGCAGTATTCGCCGAGCGAGCCGCTGGAGCGATTGTCTTGCCAGAGGCTGTGCAGCCGTTCCTCGAATTCGGCCAAGCGTCGCGCCTCGCTCAGCCGCTGCCGCAATCGGCCAAGAAGGGCCATCGCGGTGCCTGTTTGCTTCGCCTGGAAGTAGCGGCTGGTCAGTTCAAAGAGGCGATCAAAGCCGTTGGGTCGAAGACGATAGAGCCGCTCCAGGATGCGTTCCGCGTCACCCAGATGCCCCTCTTGCATAAGCGTTTCGCCGTAGGTGGACAAGAACCCCGGGTCGTCGATGCAGGAAGGTTCGAGCGGCCGTAGGAGGTGCACCGCTTGCTGCGACTGTGACTTGGCCAGGTAGGTTTCGGCCAAAGCCAGTGACGTCGTCCGATCCCCCGGCACAAGCTCGTTCGCGTGCTCGAGCCACTCGCGTGCTTTGCGGGTGTCGCCTTCGGCAAGGGCGAGCTGTCCGGCGCGACGCCAGGCGCGCGCCGCGCAATCCTGGCGGCCAATCTTCTCGCCCAGCTCGCCCACCCGCAACTGAAGTTCCAGCCGATCCGGTTGCAGCGCTGCCATTCGTTCCCAGCACTCGAGCGCCGCTTCGCCCCGCCCGCTGCGTTGGAAGGCGTCGGCCGCAGCCGCATAGTGTTCGGGAGCTTCCGGCTTGCCTTGCTTTTCCATCATGATGGCGAGCAACCGCCGTCGCTCAGGAGGTTGGGGCGCGAAGCGCAGATATTTGGAATAGAGCATCACCGCTTTGGCGGCGTCCTCGGTTGCCGTATAGCGGTCAAAGAGCAAACCCCAGTGCTCGCCTGCTCGCCCGGCATCATTCAGGCGCGTGTAGAGTTCAGCCAGCGTGCGGAGGATTTCCACGTTGCCGGAATCGAGTTGCAAGGCGGCGCGGTAGGCTTCGATGGCGTCCTCTACCCGATTCCGGGAAAGGAATTTCTTGGCGCGTTCCAGGTGCTTTTCCAGTTCTTCCGGCATTGCTCGGGAATTCCTGCTGGGGACCGTCTCCTCCCCCGCCGGGCGAGAAGATCAAGGACCGGGCAAACGCAAACTTTATACCCCAAGCCTTCCCTTTTGCAAAGCGATTCGGCCATCGAGATGCCTCC
>DATBWB010000107.1 GCA_036514995.1 Candidatus Acidiferrales bacterium | reverse complement strand
AATCGTGATCCCCCGCGCCCGCTCCTCCGGCGCGTTGTCAATCGAATCGAACGACCGAAACGCCACCTTCGGGTCGGTCTTCCCCAAGACCTTGGTGATCGCCGAGGTCAGCGTCGTCTTGCCGTGGTCAATGTGGCCAATGGTGCCGATGTTTACGTGCGGCTTCGTCCGCTCAAATTTTTCCTTCGCCATTGCGCAGTCTCCTAACGATGAACGTCCACCCCATTTCTACAATGAGCCACTGGCCAAGCTTGAGGTCGGGGAAATCCTCGAGGAGCCGGTTGTTTTGCAAAGTCTGGCGGATAATCCATGAGAACTTGCGGGCGCTGGCTTAAGGATGGCCTTGCCCGAAGTCGCCGCGGCGATCTTTGCTCCGCTTCTCAGAAATCCCTGCGCGGATCCGTTTCGGATATTACAAACTCCTCCCCTCTCCCTCAGAGTGGCCGCAACGCGGCACCATCAACTATGCTGGCGTATGATTGCCACCTTCAAACGAACTTTCGATCTCCTGGAGCCCGGGTCCGCTCAGCACAAAATCGGTTGCTCAAATATTGGAGCGGGAGACGGGAATCGAACCCGCGACCGGCAGCTTGGAAGGCTGCGACTCTACCACTGAGTTACTCCCGCCAGCACGCCGCAACGCAAGCACCGTTTCGCCTCAAGGGTCCAGCCCAAGAAGTGGTGGACGGGGGAGGATTCGAACCTCCGTAGCCCGCAAGGGGCGGCAGATTTACAGTCTGCTGCCATTAGCCACTCGGCCACCCGTCCACGACCTGGTGCGTGGAGCCCGGGACCGGGATTGAACCGGTGACCTTATCCTTACCAAGGATACGCTCTACCAACTGAGCTACCCGGGCCAAAACTCCTCGCCTGCCCGCCCCGACGAGTCGGGGCCCGCGGCGATTCAAACGGTGACCTCCCCGATGTAATCGGAGGACTCTGCCCACGGAGTGATCCGCGCGAGCCAGCTCGTTCCACGTGCGGGCACGTCCGCTCCACAAAAGCCAGCATGTTTCGCTGACACCTCGGCGAACCATGCAGGAAATTTGAGTTTAAGTGAAGCCGTGCGCCGAATCGCCCTTACTCCAGCTGGCGGAGGGATTCGAACCCACGACCCTCTGATTACAAATCAGATGCTCTACCAACTGAGCTACGCCAGCGCTATCCAAAACCTTAAAACGTTAACACGGAGGCTAACGAATTGCAACAGCCTTTCGCTTCCTTCGGCACTTTTGCATCCAGCTTCCGCAACCCCTGGCCCTTGGCTTTCCCCCAAACTTTAAAGGGGTTGCCGCCGAGGGCTTGTTTGACACTGTGCCCGCGGCCGAGGCCGCCCAGGACGGCGTCGGGGGGATGGTTGTGGGTCGCCCGGGCCAGGCTTGCTTCCCCCAACCGGTCAACACCACCTGACGTCAAAGTCTTGCGCGAATTTCTGGATGGAGTTCAATGGAATCAGGCGGGCCGGCGGATCATGCTGAAGGCCCAAATCACTTCGCAATTGGTGGAATCACCCGCAAACCAGGCTGGAACTACGAACCAGCGACGGAGGTTGAGCCTGCCGTCGGAACGCTAGCTCGGCTGGCACCGCCCAGATAGCGCCAAGGATTGACCGGCGTATCGTTAACCCGAACCTCGAAGTGAAGGTGCGCCGCCGTGGCTCGACCGCTCGAACCCACGTATCCCACTGTGGTGCCCCGCCTCACCGGCTGACCGGAGTGTACGGCAAACCGGGAGAGATGAGCATACCAGGAGGAAAAGCCGAAGCCGTGGTTCACCACCACGACGCGGCCATAGCCGATCTTTTCTTCAGCGGCGGCAACCCAGCCATCAGCCGCAGCCACCACCGCCTCGCCATAGGTGGCCGAGATGTCTATGCCCGAATGAAAAGCGCCCCCTCCGTTAAAAGGATCCAGGCGTTCGCCAAACGAACCGGTGATGCGGCCGAGCACCGGCCAGGTCGAGGGAGCCGCCGATAGCTCTTGCCAGCGCTTCCAGGGTATCAACTGAAGACGATCGGCACCCAGGGAAACGGTGGCGGCGTTATCCGCCAGGAAGCGGAATTGCTCCATCGTGACATCAAATTCAGCTCGGCTGCCCGGGCGGCCTTCCGCGAGGCCAAAGGGGGTCTGGCGAAAGCGTACGACCCCATAGGTCGTGGCTACTTCGGTGGCGAGGGACTGGAGAGAGGAGAGCTTTTGATTGGTGTCAGTGACCATGGCTTGAAGCTGCGTGTAACGCTCTTTCAGGGTATCCTTCTCTTCCTTGAGAGCGTTGTAGCTGGCGGCCTTCCAGAGCATCCGGGTGTAGGAACTCAGAGCGGCAACAATGGTAACCGCGCCTACCAGCGCGGCAACTACAAGGAGATGAAGTAGATAGGCGGAAACGCGGATTTTGCGGAGGTGGCCGCGCCTGTCAGTCGCCACTAGGAAGGTATAGTAGCGCGTCTCCATGCGGTTTTACCCCTCAGCCAATCTATTTTCTTTCGGGCTGGCTGCCGCTTGCTTTCGACGCGACAAATCGTTAGAACCGAACCAATACAACCGGCGAACTAACGGAAACCAGAGAGACACTCTCCAAATCGGCCTACATGGTACGTATATGACCTCATAATGTCAAGACAAAATCTAGTCAAGGCAGTAGAATCAATGTGTTATGCAGAGTGAAGTGGAATGGATGGATTGGTTGCAACGGAAGCTTCCCACTCACTCCCTCCATTTTGTGGTAGGGCTCGGAGATGACGCCGCCGTGCTGCGGCTTTTGCCAGGTCATGAACCAGTAATCACCACCGATCTTTTTGTAGAGGGGGTTCACTTTCTGCCGAAGATTCACCCGCCCGATGTGATCGGTTTCAAGGCGATCATGCGTGGGGCTTCCGACCTAGCTGCCATGGCCGCCAGGCCGCTGGCGGTATTTCTCTCTCTATCGCTTCGGCGAAACACACCCGAACGTTGGCTCGAGGAGTTTTTAAGTGGGGTTCGGGTGGCCTGTCGCCGGATCGGTCTCCGGGTCGCAGGCGGAGACACCAGTATTGGCGGGCATGCCTTCGCGGCTGACGTAACCGTGGTTGGCCAAGTCAGGCGAGGTCAGGCCGTCCTCCGCAGCCGTGCTCGGGCCGGGGATGACATCTTCGTTTCGGGGAAGCTTGGGCGGGCGGCCCTGGGGCTGGAGCTGATCCGGCGGGGGGCAAAACCACAAGACAGACGGCTGCGACAAGACCTTCGCCAGCATCTCTACCCGGAAGCCCGTTGTCGGCTGGCGCTGGAACTGGCACGTTTGAGGTTGCCGTCCGCCATGATTGACTTGAGCGATGGTCTGTCCACAGATTTGCACCATCTCTGCCGCGCCAGTCGGGTCGGCGCCTTGGTGGAAAGCTCCGAGCTTCCGGCACCTAAGCTGCCTCATGAGCGCGCCACTCGCCATCTCGACCCGATCCAATTCGCTTTGCATGGCGGAGAGGACTACGAGTTGCTGTTCACGGTTCCCTCCCACCGGAGGCGCCGCGTACCCAGGAGGCTTGCTGGTGTGCCGCTGACTCGCATTGGTCGCGTGACGCGCGACCCCGGCATCTACCTTGTCCAGAAGGACGGCCGACTTGAGCCGCTCCTTCCGCTTGGCTGGGATCATTTCCGCAAGCAGAAAAAGTGAGCGCCGATGCCATTCCCACTCTGGGCAAGCTCGCGTAGCCCAAGGGTGGGCGAGCTAGAGCAGCCAAGAAGGCGGTGCGCTACTCTGCCCGGCAGTCATTCCGACAAGAGGAGGCAAGATAAGTTTCGCGGTGGAGATAGTTGGAAGGATACCCCGGGGCTATGCTCCGTTGCGACCGCTAGGGGCAGAAGCAGGAAGAGCTGGCGCAGGCGGCGGGGGCGGGGGCTTCTCTTCCTCTTCCTCGTGCGTGGCGGGAGCTTCGTCCGGCGTATCGACCCTCACCGATTTGGCCTGGGGCCAGTCGCCTAGCGCAACGACGTTCGGGAAAGCTTCTACCGGCCGACCGGCAAGCTCCGCTTGCATGAAGTCGGCCCAGATGGGCAACGCCGCCCGGGCGCCCGTTTCGCCTTTGCCGAGGGAAAGCCGCTTGTCATCAAACCCTACCCAGACGCCGCAGGTCAGCGACGGGCTGAAGCCAATAAACCAGGCGTCGCTCCACTCATTCGTTGTGCCCGTCTTGCCTGCCAGCGGCCGGCCGAGGCTCTTGGCGCGCACGCCGGTGCCAAAGTTAATGACGTCACTGAGCGCGGCCACCATCGTTCTTGCGACGGCCGGGGCGACCACGTCGTGCACGGTCGGTTTATGCTCCTCCAGGCTGGTGCCATCGTAGCTTGTCACCTTGCGGATGTAGAAGGGATCCACCCGGACGCCATCGTTGGGAAAGGCAGCGTAGGCCGAGGTGTGCTCGAGCAGGGTCAGATCAGCGGCGCCGATGGCCACCGCTAGAAAGGGTTCTAACCGCGAGGTGATCCCAAAACGATGCGCCACCTCGACCACGTTTTTCATGCCCACCCGCTCGGCTACTTTGATGGCTGGGATGTTGCGGGATTCAGCCAGCGCCCGGCGATAGGTAATGGTGCCTTCAAACTTGTGGTCGTAGTTGCGCGGCGCCCAAATGCCCTGCGGGGTGGGATAGCTGATGGGCGCGTCCACCACCGTCTCAAAGGGCGTCAGCCCCTGCTCGAAGGCGGTGACGTAAACATAGGGCTTGAAGGAAGAGCCCGCCTGGCGCAGAGCCTGCGTGGCACGATTGAACTTGCTCTCTTCAAAACTATAACCGCCAACCATGGCCTTGATTTCACCCGTTTGATTCTCAATGGCAACCAGCGCGCCCTGCACCGCCGGTTTCTGTTCCAGTTGCACGCGAGCCGTCTTGCCGCTCAGCTCCACAACCCGAAAGAGATCCAGGTCGCCCACCTCAAATATCTCGCGCGGCGATTTCTTGCCCGTCCAGGCAAAGTCGGGCGCACTGACGGTGGCGGTGTAAGGTCCGAGCTTGACCGTCGCCGCTGACGAGGTGACGCTCACGACCAAGCCGTTAACCCACTTGCCCTTTTCAACTGGTCGTCGCCAATCCTCGTCGGCGTAGCTTTCGAGCGTGCCGAGCTTCTCCTTGAGGATGTTACGAGGCGCGCCCCGCCAGCCGTGTCGTTTGTCGTAGGCGCGCAGGCCGTTGAAGACGGCCTGGTTGGCCGCCTGCTGCAGGGCAAGGTTGAGCGTGGTGTAAACCCGCAAGCCCTTTTCGTGGACTGCCTCCGTCCCGTAGGTTCGTTCGAGATAGCGGCGAATCTCTTCCACAAAATAGGGAGCCAGGTCGTTGCGAGGATATTGCACATGGAGGTCCAGGGGCGCCTGCTTGGCCGCTTGCGCTTCCGCCTTGGTCAAGAATCCTTCCACGCGCATCCGCTCCAGCACCAGATTCCGGCGCTCGAGCGCTCTTTGGGGATAGAGCAGCGGTGAATAGCCTGGCCCCCGGATGCGCGCCACCAGCGTAGCCGCTTCAGGCAGCGTGAGCTCGTTCAACTTTTTTCCAAAGTAGAACTCGGCCGCCGCGGCAAAGCCATAGTTGCCGTGGCCGAGATAAATCTGGTTGGCATACAGGGTGAAAATCTGCTGCTTGGAAAAGGCTCGCTCGATCTGCACCGCCAGCAGCATCTCCTGCATCTTGCGCTTGAAGCTCTTCTCGGGTGTCAGGAACAAAACGCGGGTGAGCTGCATGGTGACGGTGCTGGCGCCCTCGGCCCGGCGGAGCTTGATCAGGTCCTTCGTCGCCGCGCGAATCAGCCGCGGCACGTCAATGCCCCAGTGGCTAAAGAAATTCTTGTCCTCGGTCGCCAGGATGGCATTGCGCAGAACGGCCGGAACCTGCTGGTAGGTGACAATGACGCGCCGCTGGAGCGCGAAGCTGCCGATCACTTGCCCTTCGTCCGAGTACAGCTCCGTGATGACGCCGGGGCGATAGGTTTCAAGCGCATGGACCTCCGGCAGATCGCTCTTGTACACAAACAGCAGCCCCGTTAGGACGCCGATCACAATAGAAAAGAAGAGAAGAAAGACGAAAATGATTTTCCCGAAATATTCCTTGCCGCGAACCGTAATCGGCGGCAGCGGCGGAAAGATGCTCATGTCGGAAGAATTCTAGGTGGGGGGAACGAAGGGTGTCAAACGTCCACCTCGCTTCATGGGAAAGCGCCACGGGCAACTGCCGATTGATTCCCTGCTTCGTGCCACATAGAATGGGAAATTTGCTCGGCTCCGCCTTGCATTGCGGGGGATTCGTGACCGTTGAAGCGATCGTCAGCGTATCGAGACTCGTCAAGCGCTATGGCAAGGTGGAAGCGGTCCGGGGAATTGATTTCGAAATCCATCGCGGCGAGGTCTTCGGACTGCTCGGCCCAAACGGTGCCGGCAAGACGACAACCATCGAAATCCTCGAAGGCCTCCGCCAGGCCGACGCCGGCGAGGTTCGCGTTTGCGGCCTGGATCCCCGGCGCGATTCCCATGAGGTGAAACAGCGCATCGGGGCGCAACTCCAGTCCACCGTCCTGTCCGACAAGATGACCGCCGGGGAAGCTGTCGAACTCTTCGGCAGCCTTTACCGCAAGCGCCGCTCGTCGATGGAACTCCTGCGCCGCTTTGGCCTCGAAGAAAAATCTGATGCCTTTTATGACAGCCTCTCCGGCGGCCAGAAACAGCGGCTGGCGCTCTTGCTGGCGCTGGTGAACGATCCGGAATTGGTTTTGCTGGACGAGCCGACAGCCGGGCTCGACGCCCAGGTGCGCCGTGAAATTTACGACGTGATCCGTGAGATGAAGCGCGAAGGCCGAACCGTCCTCCTCACCACGCACTACATCGAGGAAGCCGAAATGCTCTGCGACCGCGTGGCCATCATGGATTTTGGCAAACTGATCGCCCTCGACACCCCGCGGGCGCTCACCGGACGCTCCGGAAGCCATTGCCGGCTGGAAATCAGGCTCGCTCGCCCGGCCGATGTCTATAAGCTCATGGATCTGGAAGCGGTGGCGGACGTCCACGCCGCCGACGGCGGCTACCTGCTTTATTCCAGCCAGCCAGCCCGGTCGCTGGTGGCGCTGGTGAAGTTCCTGGAAGCTGTCGAGAACGAGCTATTGGACCTCCACATCGCCCGGCCCAGCCTGGAGGACGTTTTCATCGAGATAACCGGGCGGCGGTTGCGCGACTGATGAAGCTCTGGCGACTTACCGCGTTGCGTTTGCGGCTGGTGGCCCGCAATCGCGCCGCCCTCTTTTTCACCTTCATTTTCCCGCTGGTGTTTCTCTTGGTCTATGGCGGCTTGCTTGCCGGGAGCGACCCCCAGGCGACCTCCTACTTGATGGGCCCGGTGGTGACGCTGACCGTCATGGGCAGCGGCTTCTGGGGCCTGGGAATTCAACTGGTGATGAGCCGGGAGCGCGGCATCCTCCGCCGGTTTCGCCTCGCCCCCATCGGCGCCGGCCACATGCTCGGCTCCAGCATCCTGGCGAATTATCTCTTCCAGATTCCCGTCATCCTCATCGAGTTCGCCGGCGCCCACTGGCTCTTCAAAATGCCCTGGCCGGCGAATCCTCTGGCGATTGCCTTCTGGAGCACGCTTGGGCTGATCGCCTTTTCCGCGCTCGGGCTCATCATCGCATCGGTGGCCAACACGATGCAGGAGACTCAGGTCATCAACAATCTATTCTGGTTTGCGCTGCTCTTTCTTTCTGGCGCGACGATCCCGCTGCCCATGCTGCCCCCTTGGGTGCAGCGCTTCGCGCTGTTCCTCCCGGCCACCTACCTGGTCACTGCGTTACAAGGGGTAATGCTGCGCGGCGTCAGCACGCGACATCTTCTCCCGGAGGTCGCGGCCTTGCTGGTTGCGTTCGCGGTTGGATTTGGAATTTCCTGGCGGCTCTTCCGCTGGGAACCGGAGGAGAAGGTCTCCGGAGGCGCCAAACTTTGGGCGCTTGCCTGCGTCCTGCCCTTCCTGCTCCTCGGCGTCTGGCAGAACTTTTTCGGTACGCGACTGGTGGAGGCGCAGAGCTTCTTTCAGTTGTTGCGACCGCGGTAGGGGGTCAGCCGTTCGCAGCGGCAGACGCCCAGCCGCTCATGAGCTACCTCAGTAGCTCGTAATACGATTCTCCGGCACAGGCGCGACACAGGGCCTTGCCGTCCACGACCCGCTGGCGGCCAAAGTTGATCCCCTCGCCACATTTCGAGCACGCCACTCGCGGCCCGCGGTAGCCGGGCAAGTCCTTCTCGTCGAGCTTGACCTGCACCCACTGCTTCTCAAAAAGTTCTTCTTCAGGGATCAGGCGATAGGCTTGCCGCTGGCCGCGCTCCTTGTCGAGCGAGGGAAACATCTCCCGGGCCCGCTGCTTTGAGCCCTCCTTGGCGACAATGCGGATGGCTCGGCCCGTTTGGAGGTCCACAAAGGTGGCGGCGACCTTGCCGTAGTCCACGTACTTGAGCGCGCGCTTTCCCAGCCGGCAGCCGGTGACGAGCGACACGGCATCCGTCGCGCAGCGATCAATTTCGACAAAGGTGATGAGCCGCTTGCGCTCCTTGATCGGGTCTTCGATCCCGATCTCGCGCAGGCCCATCATCGCCAGCCGCACGCCAAGCACCTGGCCGGCGCAAGTGTGGCCGTGAGCCTTCGCCGCCAGCTCAAGATATTCGTCGAGGCTTTTCACCAAGCTGGCATCATATCACGCAGGCGGAAGAGGCAGGCTTCTAAAGCACAGCGTAGCTTGGCCGGCGCGCGTCGAGCCGGCGCAGGCCCGCTTCGATCGCCTCGCGGAGGGCTAGCCCATATTCCTCGGGTGTCACGCGGCGAGCGATTTCGGCATATTCGGTGCCGCTGACTTTTCCCGCCGGGTAATACTGCGCCATAATGTTGACGTACGTATCCAGACTCAGTTCTCGAGCGATCCAGCGGCACACCTCGCGCGTGCCGGCCACGTTTCCCGGCATGACCAGGTGGCGTAAAAGAACCCCGCGGGTCGCCACCCCTTCTTCGTCCAGCACCAGTTCACCTACCTGCCGGTGCATCTCCTTGATCGTCCGGCGAGCCACCTCGGGATAGTCGGGAGCACGGGAATACTTGCGCGCCATTTCCGTATCCCAGAATTTGAAATCGGGCATGTAGATGTCCACCACGCCGTCGAGTAACCACAGACTATCCATGGAATCGTAAGCGCTGGTGTTGTACACCAGAGGCAAGCGCAGTCCCCGGGCAACTGCCATCACCAACGCCTCCAAAATCTGGGGCACGACGTGCTCCGGCGTCACCAAGTTGATGTTGTGGCAGCCTTGGTCCTGCAGTTCGAGCATCATCTCCGCCAGCCGCTCGGGCGGCGCGCCGGTGCCGTTCCCCTTCCAACTGATGTCAAAGTTCTGGCAAAACACGCAGCGGAGATTGCAGTAGGAAAAGAAGATCGTGCCGGAGCCGCGCCGCCCGCGCAGACAATCCTCCTCGCCAAAGTGCGGGCCATAGCTGGCCACCTGGGCGTAACGTCCCGTCTTGCACACGGCAAATGCGTTGTCGAGCCGGTTTACCTGACAGTCGCGCGGGCAGACGGTGCAGGCCCGGAGGAGTTCGAGCCCTTGGCTTGCGCGACGCTGCAATTCTTCGGGCGATAGCCGTCCGTACGCTGGCCCCGCCCCCGATGCTCTATCGAGTTTCATACCACGTGTTAGTGCCGTCCAGCCAGGGTACTCTCAGGAGCCTTGTCCCGCAAGTAACAAAAAAGGAACAACTTGGGAACCTGCGGAGGAGCCATAGAATTATCCTTGACAGGAGAGGACTCAATTCATATAATCATTACTTGCTAAGATGTGGCCCGGAAGAATGTTACGTATCCTTTAGATTTTGGGCTAGTTGTAGCTTTCAGGAGGCTTTTCCATGAGCAAGATTATCGGCATCGACCTTGGGACGACCTTCTCGGTCGTTGCCTGCGTCATTTCAGGTGAGCCGGTGGTGGTCCCCAACCAGGAAGGAAGCCGTCTGACGCCCTCGGTGGTGGGCTTTACCAAGAGTGGCGAGCGGTTGGTGGGCCAGTTGGCCAGGCGCCAGGCTATCACCAACCCGGAGAACACAGTCTATTCCATCAAGCGCTTCATGGGGCGACGCTCCGAAGAGGTCAGCGAAGAGAGAAAGCGGCTTCCCTTTAAAATCGTAGGCGGCCCAAATGGGGACGCACGGGTCGAGATCATGGGCAAGGACTACTCTCCGCCTGAAATTTCCTCGATGGTCCTGCAAAAGCTCAAGCAAGCGGCCGAAGATTATCTGGGCGAGAAGGTCACCAAGGCGGTGATCACCGTTCCTGCCTATTTCAACGACAGCCAGCGGCAGGCGACGAAAGCAGCCGGGGAAATTGCCGGGCTTGAGGTCGTCCGCATCATCAACGAGCCGACGGCCGCTGCGCTGGCTTATGGGCTGGACAAGAAGAAAGACGAGACAATCGCTGTTTATGACTTTGGCGGCGGAACCTTTGACATCTCCATCCTCGAGGTGGGCGAAGAGCTGATCCAGGTGAAAGCGACGACCGGCGACACGCACCTGGGTGGCGACGACATTGACGTCCAGGTAATGGACTGGATCGTTTCTGAATTCAAGAAAGACCAGGGGATTGACCTTTCGAAAGACAAAATGGCGCTGCAGCGCCTGAGGGAAGCGGCGGAGAAGGCAAAGTGCGAACTCTCGACGGTGATGGAGACCGAGATCAACCTCCCGTTCATCACCGCCGACGCTTCCGGGCCCAAGCACCTGTTGCTGAAACTCAGCCGGGCGAAGCTCGAGCAGTTGATGGAGGAGATCATTCAGCGCACCGTTGGCCCCTGCAAGCAGGCGCTCACCGACGCTGGGCTCAACCCGGATAAGATTGATGAAGTGGTTCTGGTGGGCGGGTCCACTCGCATCCCGCGGGTGGTGGAGGTGGTGAAGCAGCTCTTCGGCAAGGAGCCAAACAAGAGCGTACACCCGGATGAAGTCGTGGCGGTGGGGGCGGCGATCCAGGCCGGCGTCCTCTCGCGCGAGATCAAGGACGTGCTTTTGCTGGACGTGACACCCCTGACGCTGGGCATTGAGACGCTCGGCGGCGTGGCCACCGCGCTCATCCAGCGGAACACCACCATCCCGACCCGCAAGACCGATATCTTCTCGACGGCGTCGGACAATCAGACTTCGGTGGAAATCCACGTGCTTCAGGGTGAGCGGCCGCTGGCGCACGACAACCGCACGCTCGGCAAATTCCAATTGGTTGGCATTCCGCTGGCGCCGCGGGGGATGCCCCAAATCGAAGTCACCTTCGATATTGACGCCAACGGGATTCTGCATGTGACAGCCAAGGATCTAGGCACCAACCGCGAGCAGAAAATCACCATCACGGCCCAGAGCGGGCTTGCCAAAGAGGAAATCGAGCGGATGCGCAAGGATGCCGATGCTCACGCCGAAGAGGACCGCAAGCGGCTCGAGGAGATTGAAGCCAAGAACCGCGCCGATGCCCTCGTCTATCAAACCGAGAAATTGCTCAAGGAAAACCGCGACCGCATCCCGGAAGGGGATGCCAAGGCCGTCGAAGCCGCTCTCGAAGAGTGCCGCCGCGCCAGCGCCGAGGGCGGACTCGACCGCATCAACCGCGCCCTGGAGGGCCTGACCCGGGCCACCCACAAGATCGCCGAGGTGCTCTACCAGAAGGCTGGCGCCAGCGCGGGCGCCGGGCAAACCGGCCCTCAGGCGGGCCCTCAAGAACCCCCGAAGGGAAAAGGCAAAGAAGGCGAAGTCATTGACGCTGAGTTCGTAGATGTGGATGAGGGGAAAAAGCCGAACTAGCAGTTGACCGGTTTATTGGTTGATCGGTTTATTGGTTTACCGGCAATGGAGTGGCTCACAAAGATGAGGAATATTGTCCTCAACTGGGCCTGGGATGAAACTGCGTGTTGGCGCGATGGGGAGTGACGGCAAGCGTTGGGAGTGCAAAGAGGAATTGGCTCTGCCACAGTAGATGCGGGGAAGAGGTTTGTGGGTCAAGAGTTTCGCGGGGCCAGCGATTTCAGGAACTTGGAAGTATGGAAGTGGTGCCGCGAGCTGCGGAGGGACATCGAGACTTTTTGCCAGCGGCTGCCAGGTGAGGAGCAACAACGTTTGGGCGACCAAATGATTCGCGCGGCGCGCTCGGTTACAGCCAATCTTGCCGAAGGTTTTGCTCGCTTTCACTATCTCGATATCATCCGGGCGTGCCGAATGGCCCGCACTGAACAGGAAGCAGATTCCTCGGGTCGGCCAGGACCGCCGACCCTCGGAATGACAGAGCGGGGAGGTTTCTCACCACCCTGTTAGGGCCTGAACCCCATGCCCACGGCAACCAAACACGATTTCTACGAAACCCTGGGCGTGAACCGCCGCGCTTCCCAGGACGACATTCGCAAAGCCTACAAGCGGCTTGCCCGGAAATTTCATCCCGACGTGAATCCGGGGGACAAGTCGGCCGAGGAACGCTTCAAGAATATTCAGGAAGCCTACGACGTTCTCTCCGACCCCAAGAAGCGCCAGGTGTACGACCAGTTCGGTTTCTACTCGGACAACATCCAGGCGGGTTCGGGCGCCGGGGCGCCGGGCGAGGATTTCACCCATTTTGGTTTTGGCGGATTCGATTTCTCGACCATGGGCGGCTCGAGCTTCCGCGATATCTTCTCGCAATTCTTCCGTGGCCGCGGGCCGGTTGCGGGGATGGAGCGCGAGCCGGGAAGCGACCTCGAATACCAGGTGGACATCGGCTTCTGGGATGCCATTCGCGGTTGCGTGCGGAAGTTGACGATTGTGCGGCTTGATAGCTGCAATGCCTGTCAAGGGCGGGGCACCGCCGGGGCCGCCCCACAAGTTTGCAGCGCCTGCGGTGGCTCGGGCCAGGTGACGCAAATGAGCGGCCGGATGCGCTTCAACGTGACCTGCTCGCGCTGCGGCGGGAGCGGGCGGTTGCCGATTGCCTGCCGCACCTGCGGCGGCGAAGGCCGTCTCCGACGGACAGAAACGCTCGAGGTGCGGATCATGGCCGGGGTCCAGACCGGCTCGCGCGTGCGCGTGCCCCAAAAGGGCAACGCGGGTACCCAGGGAGCGCCGCCCGGCGATCTCTTCATTATCACGAACGTGGGCGCGCACCCTTATTTCGAGCGCCGCGGCGACGACATCCATACGAAAGTTCCGGTGACAGTCATGGAGGCAGCGCTCGGCACCAAGATCGAGGTGCCCACGATTGACGGCCGGGCGCTGCTGCGCATCCCGCCCGGGACGCAGAGCGGGCAGAAACTGCGCTTGCGCGAAAAAGGCCCTCCCTCAGCGCGCACCGGGCGGCGGGGGGACCACTATGTTGAAATGCAAATCGTGGTGCCGCGCATTGCCGATGAGAGATCGAAGGAACTCTTGCGCGAACTGAACCGTCTGAACCCGGACGATCCAAGGAAGGACTTGTTTTCGCGAACGGCCACGTGATCGTTCTTCGTTCGTTGACGACGGACGATCGGTCACCTGGCGGAGAGCACTTTCGGCATTCAGCGCTGGAGTATGGCCAAGAAAAGAGCCAAAGCGGGCTACATGATCTCCGCCGTGGCGGAGCTGTACAAGATCCATCCGCAAACTTTGCGGCTTTATGAGCGGGAAGGGTTGCTGAAGCCCTCGCGCAGCCAGGGCAATACGCGTCTCTACAGCGACCGGGACCTCGAGCGGCTGGAAGTGATCCTCAACCTCTCGCGCGACCTCGGCGTCAATTTGGCCGGCATCGAGATCGTCCTGAACATGCGCGAACACATGGCGGAGATGCAGCGCGAGATGGAGCAGTTTGTTGAGTTCATCAAGAGAGAGCTCACCCAGATGCACGGCCGCGCCGCCGAAGAGCGTTTTCGGAATGCCCTGGTCCGCGTCGGGCCGCCGAAAGTGATCCGCATCGAAGAGGCCGAGTCCCGCCAGGGCGAGGCGAAAAGCGAAAAGGGAAAAAAGAAAAGCGCTGAGAGGTAGCGCCGCGCGACGTCTCCAAATCTTCGAGAGGGCAAGAGACGCGCCGTTGCTGACCAAGTTCGTACGCACCCGGGCCGGTGAATTCCCATTCTCTCGCTCGCCCAATCCTCTGCGCTCAAGCGTGGTCACCAAATGCTGGATGTGAGGGCTATCTCCAAGGTCTCGTTTACCCGAACTGCAAAGCACCGCCGGTCCTTGATCGCGAATGAGAAAGGTGCAAAGCGACCATAACGAGGCTGCCAAGCAGTGGAACGACTAACCCTGCATTGAGGCTACCGAAGTGCGTTGACAGGAATCCGACCAGCCACGGGAGTGTTGCGCCGCCCATGGCACCCAGTGCAAACATTGCTCCGGCTACTCGTGACGCCAACTCGCCAAAGCTGTGGGACAACAGAGCCACTGTGATGGGAAACACGGAGGCAAGGCCCAAGCCGGCAATGCTAACACCTGAGAGGACACCAGCCAGCGACCCTGCGGCCAAAAGAAGCGTGACCCCGAGGGCCGCCATAACAAGTCCCATCACGACGAGCTTCGCTTCAGCAACATGTCTCAAGACAGCCGGGGCAAGGGCCCTCCCGAGAAGCAGCGCCCCCCAGAAAAAGGACGGAGTTATCAGCCAAACCGTTCCCGGAGTTGGACTCAGGCTTTTGGCGTAGAAAGCCACCCAACCACCCAAGGCACTCTCGGTGCCAACATAAAGAAAAAACAGCAGGCCTAGAATGGGAAGGAAACGACTTCTCCAAACGCTGACTTGCGGTTGGAAGGGAGGACTGGCTTGTGAAGGCCTGTTCCCAACATTGAAGAAGGAAACCGGGGCGAGGCAAATCGCCATGAGGCCCAGCGCCGCACCGAGGGCAAACAACAAGACGTGAACGCCGCTTGTCCGCTGGAACAGCGCCGTAACAGGGGGGAATGCAACGGCTCCCATGCCCCAAGCCAGGTTCAATATATTGAGCGCCGCGGCACGCCGGTGGGGGCTGGCTTCCGAGACCAATAGGTTGGTGGCAGGAATGGTTACACCGAGGCCGATACCATAACAGAAGACCGAGATGAGCCCGATTGGCCAACTGCCCAAACCGAGCGCGCCAACCCCTCCCGCCATCATTCCAAAGCCGAGAATCAAGGAAGACCGGAAACCCCAGCGCGGCAGGAACGCGCTCAACAGAGCCACACCCGTCATCGAGCCGACAAACTGCGACGTGAATAGGTAACCAGCCTGCGAATCTGGAAGAGACCATCTGGCTGAGAGCGCCGGAAGGATGGGCCCCAGCAGCGTTGTCACCATCCCCGTTAGGACAAAGCCGACATGCAGAAGGGCTGTTGCGCGGTGGGAAGAAACGTCAGCCTGCGGGCTGGGGCCAACTCGCTCCATTCATTCAACCCGGATGGTGCGCACCAAAGTGAGGCAGATGAGGTGAACTTCTTCGCCCTCAGTTGTGCGACCCGCCCTGTCCAGTTCTTCGGTCGATCTCAGCCGGTACGGGGGCCTGACAGGTGGATTCACGAACGACCAGCTCCGGTTCGACAGTAATTCGCTTCGGATAGCGGGCATTGGTGGAGCTGGCAATGCGCCGGAGCACGGTTGCGGCGGCAATCTCGCCCATCTTCCGGAGGGGCTGCCGAACCGTCGTGAGACCTGGGTTCTGGAAAGCAGCGCTCTGGATATCATCAAAACCCACGACAGAAACGTCTTCGGGGACCCGCCAGCCGACTTCCCGCAAGGCGCGGATTGCCCCGATGGCCGAAATGTCGTTGAAGGCAAACAGCGCCGTAAAGGGCTCGCGCGCCGCCAGCTTTTTTGTCACTCCGTAGCCCAACTCGGGCGAAGGAAGGTCGCCCTCAAGCTGGGCTGTGAGCCTTGGGTTGACTGACAACCCAAGCCGGCGGGCGGCCTCACAAATGGCATTCCACCGCACTTCCGTGTCAGAGCTGAACGCCTGCCCTTTGATGAAGGCGATCCGTCGGTGGCCCAGTTGAAATAAGTGCTCCAGCGCTAAGGCTGCTGCGCGCTGATGATTCAGCACGATGTTGGTTACGCCCTTAACGTCGTGGTGCCCGGAGACCGCCACGACGGGTATCGCGAGACTCCGCTGGCACGGCGTGTCCACGGCAATGAGCCCCTCGACCGACCGCCCAAGGAGGAGCTTCGGATACTCGTCGATCAAGTCGGACTTGTGACGGTGGCTGACGACGAGGTAAAAATACCCCTCTTGCAAAAGGTGGTCCTCAATCCCGCTCATCACCAGTGCGGCATATCCCTCGCTCACTTCCGGCACCACCACTCCAATCGTAAAACTGCGTTGCTTCCTGAGGGAGCGAGCCAAAAAGTTCGGGCGGTAATTGAGTTTCCTGCCGGCGCGGAAGATCCGGTCCTTTGTGGTCTGCGGAATCGAATCCGCCACGGGCGATCTGTTGATCACCAAGGAGACCGTGGCAGGAGAAAGCCCAAGGTAATCAGCCAGCGCCTTCAGGCTGACAGGCTGGTTCGGCGGTTCGACCCGCCGGGAGGCAGGAGCGTTCGTCGCCTTCTTTCGCAGCACGAGCGCAGTCTCGCACAAGGAACCTTTCATATCAAGCCCCTCGGCCAAGTAAATAAAAAACTGCTTGACAGGAGAAATAGGTTGGTGCTAGAAGGGCAGGAGTGCAATTAAATCGATTTAGTGGAGCCAACGGCGGTCAGATTCAAAAACTCTCGGAGGCTCCGCGGCAATCAAAATCGCAGCCACCGGCCGAACGGTCGGGAGGGCTGGGACTAACCTGATGATCGCGTGTGTCGCTGCCATGCAGGAGGGTTGCCTCGACTTCGCTTGTTCCCTGCTCATTCCGCGGCAAGCTCATTGCCGGCACAGCCGGAGAATGCCACTTAGCCAAATTCAGGTAGTGCGTCAGCAGAGATTTCAGTCTGAGGGGTGAGAGCTCGATTCTCGCCAGTTTTCAGCGCCGAAGCGTTCGGAGGTTGACCATGACCCAGCGAATTCGTCCTTTCTGTTTCGCCTTTGCAGTGTCAGCTCTTTTGATACTCGCCGCGCCCGCGCATGCGCAGTTCAATGCCGCCATCCAGGGGACCGTCCTGGATACGACTGGCGCCGTGGTTCCCAAGGCCAGCGTGACGGCGACCAATCAGGAGACCGCCCGCACCTACGAGAGTGTCACGAGCGAGACGGGGTTCTACCGGATTGCGGGCTTGCTACCCGGCAGATACACCGTTCAAGTTGAAGCGCAGGGCTTCAAAAAACACGAAGGCAAAGATGTGGTGGTGGGGGCCGAGCAGACCCGCGGATATGATGTGAAGCTCGAGCTGGGTCCCATCGAACAAACTGTGACCGTCACCGCCGAGACGGCGCCAGGGATGCAGACGGAAAGCGCCAGCGTCAACGGCGCGATTCGGCGTGACGATCTGCTTCGGCTACCGCAGGTGGGGCGCGATCCGTACGAGCTCCTGCGAACAGCTCCGGGGGTTTTCGGCGACAGCGCGAGGAGCGGAGCCGGCCAAGCGGTCCCCTTGCCGAACAACGCCGGTCCGGGGGGCTCCAACACATCCATTTTCCAAGTCGAAAACCAGGTACAGGTCAGCGCCAACGGGCAGCGCGTTTCCGCAAACAACTACACCATCGATGGCGTCAGCGTGAACAGTCTGACCTGGGGCGGTGCCGCGTTGGTCACGCCAAACCAGGAATCGGTGAAAGAAGTACAGGTGCTGTCGAGTTCATATTCCGCCGAAGACGGGCGAAATACGGGCGCTCATGTGAAGGTTGTATCGCAGAATGGCACCAACGATTTCCACGGCAGCGCCATCTACAAACACGGCGATCCCGGACTGAATTCGTTCAACAAGTATGGTGGGCCCGGAGGCGCGCTACCTGTTCGAGTGGGCAATAAGATTCGGCAGTTCGGCGGAAGCGTTGGAGGCCCGGTGTTGAAGGAAAAGCTCTTCTTTTTCTTTTCCTACGAGGGCCTCAGAGTCAACAACAGCGATGTCTCCAGCCCGGTGTTCATCGAGACGCAACAGTTCCGCGATCTTGTAATCAACCAGCGGAGCGGCGGGATTACGGCGCGGATCTTCGGCCAGCCGGGAATTGCGCCGCGGGTTGACGCCACGCTCGCTCCAACTTGCGCGAACTTCTCCCCAGCCGAGTGCCAAATCGCGGGCCAGGGAATGGACATTGGCTCGCTCACGCTCGGGCTCGGCCAGTACAACCCGCTGGGCAATGCACTCGGTGGTGGATTCGACGGAGTGGCGGACATCCAGCGCGTGCAACTCCTGCTTCCTTCGCGCATTCGGGGCCACCAGTACAACACGCGCATTGACTACCATCTCGGCAGAAACCAGTTCGCCTACAGCCTCTACGTGACCAAGCAGAACAACCTCGGCGGCGCCGATGAGTCGGGCCGAAGCCGGCCGATGAACGACCTCACGTTCAAACCGTTCAATACCTCGATGACCGCCACCTGGATTCGCACCTTGACGTCCACCATGCTGAATGAAACGCGCTTCAATTTCACGCGCTTTGCCGCTGACCAAGTGGCGGATAGCGGCGGGACCAACTTCGGCATCCCGCGGGTCGAAGTCGAAGGATTGCCCTTTGACCGCATCCGCTTTGGGCCAAACTGGTCGGAAACTACGCCCGGCGTCTTTGCCCAGAACATCTTCGAGTTCCGAGACGTGCTCAGCAAAGTGTTCGGCTCCCACGGCTTGAAGGGCGGAATCGAGCTGCGCTGGGAACAGGACAACAACAATCTGGGCGGAGGAGCCCGTCCGCTGTATTCCCTCCATCGGCTGTGGAATCTGGCGAACGATACGCCGATCTTTGAACAGATCAACGCTGATCCGCGCACCGGCGGGCCAGCCAACGCCCAGCGCTACTTCCGCACTCGCTACGTTGGATTCTTCGTGCAGGACGACTGGAAGTTTCGTCCCAATCTGACGTTCAATGTCGGGTTGCGCTACGAGTATTTCTCGCCCTTGCGCGAAAAGGGCAACCGCATCACCAATCTCATCTTTACGCCTCCCAACCTCGCCGCGGGAAGAGTGCAGTCGGTGGACGAACTCTTCGAGCCGGACCGCAACAATTTCGCGCCGCGGCTCGGCTTCGCCTGGAGCCCCACCTTCTTCGAGAACAAGATGGTGATCCGCGGAGGCTTCGGAGTCGCCTTTAACCGCATCCCGCAAGTCGGCTTCAGCAACAGTCGCGGAAACCCGCCGGAGTTCGCTCGATACAACATCTGTTGCGGTACTACCGGCGTCGGCGGGGAATCCTGGGGCAGCCCGTTTGCCGGAGGGGTAATCACCTACGTTCTGGGCAGCAGCACGTCGCCCACAAGCTACCCGGTGAATCCGGCGCTGGGAGTAGGAATCGATCCGAACACTGGCGGAGTTCTTGGCCGCTCGGTGGAGATTTACGGCTCCCCGTCGCGGAATCCAAACGCGTATGTTTACCTCTGGTCGCTGGAGACGGAATACGAGCTGCCATGGCGCTTGTTCGGGTCGCTCGGGTATCAGGCCAGCAGCAGTCACAAGCTGATCCGCATCGTCAATCAAAACTTTCTGTATCCCGTGAACCCAGGCTTCTACGCGACCTACTTTCCCACACCCGACGTGAACGCCAACTTCAACGCCATGCTCGTGCGAGTCCGGCGGCCATTCGCCCAAGGCTTCCAGGTGGAAGGGGCGTACCGGTGGTCGAAGAGCATTGACACACTTTCGAACGAAGGGCCCGGGGCGCAAACCAACCAGACCAACCCCGCGTTCCTCGATTCGGAACGGGGACCCTCCGATTTCGACGCCACGCACCACTTCACCTTCATCGCTTTGTGGGACTTGCCGATTCTGCGCAACCGAACAGATTGGGTCGGCAAGCTGCTTGGCGGGTGGCAAATCAATGCGATTCTGAGCGCACACTCGGGATTCCCGTGGACGCCGGTGACCGGGCGCGTCAGCTCGGTTCCGGTGACCGGGGCGGATACCATTCGCCCGGCGCGACCTTCTGCCTATTTCGGTGGCGTGGGCGACAGTCACGACACGAATACGTTTACGCGAAATAACGGCAACTTCCCCGGCATTCAGAATCGTTCCGCCAACTGCCCGCCGGATCCGGCCCCGAGTATTGGTGACCCGTATTTCGACGCCTGCACCCAGGGCCCTCCCGGCATTGGCCGCAATGCCTTCCGCGGTCCGAGATTTTTCGGACTGGATTTCAGCTTTGTGAAGAGCACTCCTTTGCCGCAAGGATGGATCTTCAGCGAGGGAACGAAATTCGACTTCCGAGCCAACTTTTTCAATATGTTCAACAAGCTCAATTTGCAGCCTTTTGGGTTCAACTCCGCCAGCACCAATATCGAAGAGCCGAACTTCGGCATGGCCGCGCGCGGGCTGGCCGGCCGTGTGGTTGAATTCCAGATGCGGTTCAGCTTCTAGCGTGCCCCTGGTATCCTTGAGAATCGAGAGCGGTGGGCGTAGAACGCCCACCGCTCTCGCTCACATTCGGTTTTGACCAGGAGGCCACTCGGGTGAAGCGCTCCGTCCTGCTTCCGATTCATGCCCTCACGAATTTCTTGCTTGCCATTGCTGTTCTATCTCTGCCGCCCGGTGCACAGTCGCAGTTGCTCTCGGAGACCATCGAGGTTGATGCCCGAGCCGAGACACGGCCCTTTCCGCACTACTGGGAGCGCACCTTTGGCTCCGGTCGGGCGATTCTCACTTTGCGGGAAAGTTACCGGCGTGACTTGCGTGCCGTGAGGCGCATCACCGGCATCGAGTACGTGCGGTTTCATGCCATCTTTCACGACGAGGTGGGCGTTTACGACGAGGACGCAACGGGAGAGCCGGTTTACAACTTCTCCTACGTGGATCAGATTTACGATGGCTTGCTCGAAAACGGTGTCCGCCCCTTTGTCGAACTAGGCTTCATGCCCAGGAAACTGGCGGCTACCAATGTCACACACCCCTTCTGGTACAAGCAGTACACCGGCCCGCCCAAGGATTGGAACCGCTGGGAGGACCTCATCTACCGGTTCTCGAAACACCTAGTAGAGCGCTACGGCATCGAAGAGGTAGCCGAGTGGTACTTCGAGGTATGGAACGAGCCGAACATTGATTTTTGGACGGGCAAGCCGAAGGAGGCCACTTACTACGAACTTTACGACCGAGCGGCGCGCGCCATCAAGCGGGTGAGTCCCCGGCTGCGCGTCGGCGGGCCCGCTACCGCACAGGCAGCCTGGGTGGACCGTTTCATCCGGCATTGCGTGGAAAAAAACGTTCCTCTCGATTTCGTTTCCACGCACGTCTATGCCAACGATTCCTCACACGACGTTTTCGGCTCGAACGAGATGATCTCGCGCAACCAGATGGTCTGCCGCGCCGTGCGCAAGGTGCACGATCAGGTGAAGGCTTCCGCGCGGCCGAACCTGCCTATCCACTGGACCGAGTACAACGCCAGCTACAAAAACGAACCACAAGTGACTGACTCCGTGTTCATGGGCCCGTGGCTTGCCGATACAATCCGGCAATGTGACGGACTTGTTGACACGCTGGCTTACTGGACGTTCTCCGATGTCTTTGAGGAACAAGGTGTGGTGAAACAGCCCTTCTATGGCGGGTTCGGCTTGATGGCTGTCGGAGGTTTGCCGAAACCGTCATTTAATGCCTTTAAGCTCTTGCATCGGCTGGGCGAACGAAGGATCCCGGTGAACTCCGACTCAGCCCTGGTCACCCGCCGTGCCGACGGCACGCTCGTCCTTGCGGTGTGGAATCTGTTTTTGCCCGAGGAGTCCGGCACGGCGAAGAAAGTGACGCTGAACGTGAAGGGCCTCGCCGGCAACCGGCGTGTCGTAGTCCACCGGCTCGACAAGGACCACGGTTCCTTGCTGCCCGCCTATGAGGCCATGGGGAGTCCCAGATACCTGACGCGCAAGCAAATCCAGGAATTGCGCAAGGCGGCCGAGCTGCCTGGCCCGGAGACGCGCCGCCTCACGCGAGGTAAGATCACCCTCACGCTGCCGCCTCACGGGCTCGCCCTGATTGAAGTTCGATAGGCGGGTGCGCGTTGACGAAAAGCTCGAAACCGCAGCGGGTTGCGGCTAGGCCGGTCGGAATCCCACCTTGGTCATCGCATCTTGGATTTCCGCATTCTTCATAAAAGTGTTCCAGACAAAGCGGGTGCGCGCATTCTCCGCCATCAGCATGGTAATGCCTTGGTTAATGCCAATCACATCCGGGTTGTACCAGTTCCTCGCCGGATTGAACGCGTCCACGAAGCCATAGCGCCGCCACGCATTGGGGTAGTTCAGGCGGATATTGCGTAGCACACGCATCGTCTCCGCAAACACGAAGGGTAACGAACCGGCCGTGGCACAGGGTACCACCGTTCCGTCGATGGGCCCGATTGCCGGAGGCCCGCCCCACACCACGTACCCGTTCACCGAATCCGACGCGGTGATGCCCCAGAGATCATCGGAATAGTGGGCGAACTGGCTGCGCAGGGAGAGGCAGAAGAGCTTGTGGGCCTGTGTGGCTGTGGCGGAATTCTGGAAATAGTCGGCGTAGGCGTCGCGCCTGTTGCGGAAATCAATCCATGCGTGCGAATACTGGTGAACAAAGAGCGGCGCATTCGGTGAGATGTAGGTCAGCCCCTGGTAGGAGAGCGTGGGCCGCGCCCAGGCGTCCCAACTCGAAGCGGGAATGGGAAATGTCGTTGAGCCGATCGCTTGCAGGTACAGCATCATCAGTTCGGAGTAGGTGTCCCATCGGTAAGGAAGAAATTCGCTTTCCGGTGTCCAGCCCATGGACAATGTTGGACCGCCGTTGAGCATCCAGTTGAAATCGAACCGCTGGTAGATCTGCGTGGCCAGGTTCACGATTTCTGTTGTTGTGTTGAAATGCTGTCGGCAGGTCAGCACGCCGCACAAGAGAATCGCACTGTCAATGGAAGAAAGTTCGGATTGCCACGCGCGGGCGCCCGTGTTCATGTCCACCATGTGGTAGAAGAACCCGTTCACATGCGGCATCTGGTTGGCAAGGAAATCCAAAGTCGTGCGAACTCGATCCCGAAGCTGGGTGGTGGGGGCATAGCCGCGGCTGTCGGCAATGCAAAGCCCCGTCAGCCCGAATCCCGTTGCCGCGATGCTGGAAATATCCCTGGTATCGTTACCATCCGCTCGGGAGCGATCCTTTATCTGGCCAGTGGAGGGATCGGCCTGCTCCCAAAAGAAGAGAAAGCCTGCCCGTTCGATCTCATCAAGGAGTTGCTCATCTGTCCCCGGGTATCCATCTCCAGGAGGGTTTACTCCGGGCTTGGTCCCACCGCCACAGGAGAGTCGTGACAAACCGAGAGCCAGGACAGGGCAAGCGACTGCCGTCTTGCCGATAACTGCAAGCATCTCGCGCCGCGTGACTTTACTCGACGCTGTGGAGCATCCCATTCGAAACCCTTCACTAGCCCCAAAGGCCCCGACAAATTATAAACCTTGAAGACAGAATAAGGCTACGGCCTTGGCACGGTTGTCATTATAGACCGCGTGGAGTATTCTCTTGCCCGTCCCGATGCATCGGGACTTCGGCACTCTCCTCTCCATGGCCGCCACTTGCCCCATCTGCGAAGGCACCGGCTGGAAGCCTCAAGAAAGCGGCGGGGTGCGCCGCATGGTTCTCTGCGATTGCCAGGCCGAGCAGCGGGCCGTCCGGCGGCTCGCCAGTATTCGGATTCCGAGCCGCTACGAACACTGCGACTTTGACAATTTTGAAACTGACATCTACGAAAAGCCTGAAGAGCAGTCGAACCGCAGTTTGCAGCAGGCAAAGTTGACGCTCCAGCGCTACGCGGCCGACTATCCCGCTCACGTGGACTACGGCCTGCTCCTGATGGGCCCCTGCGGGGTGGGCAAGACACACCTCGGAGTGGCGGCATTGTTGGCGCTTGCCGCTAAAGGGCATGATTGCCTCTTCTACGATTTCCGGGAATTGCTCAAGGAGATCCAGAACAGTTACAACCCTATTTCGCAAACCACCGAGACGCAGGTGCTCGAGCCGGTGTTGCTGGCGGAGGTGTTGCTTCTGGATGACCTGGGCGCCATCAAACCGTCTGCTTGGGTGCAAGATATTGTCGGGCATATCTTGAACACTCGCTACAACGAAAAGCGCGCAACTCTCATGACCACGAACTTCCTCGATCGTCCCGCTTTGCGGGATGCCGAAACGCTCAGGTTTCCTTCCGGCCAGCCGACGCCCCGCACGGAAGATTCTCTCGCCGACCGCATCGGCGAGCGCGTCCGATCACGTCTTTACGAGATGTGCCGGGTGGTGGAGATCACCGCCCCCGACTATCGGCAGCGAGTGAGGCAAGCGCAGTATCGGTGAAGAGTACCCCGTGCCCGCCTCATGGCTCTTTGAAGCTGCCTTTCATCGTCACGGATCACGCTCTTTTCGCTAACTCGAATCCTCTCCGTGCGTTGACTTCCCCGGGGCATTTGGGTATAGTGCGTTGGGTTTGGGCGGCGACGGGGCGTTTATTACTTGAGCGTCCGCGCACCTTCCTTCCTCACACCTTTCTTCCGCAGGTTTCTGCAAGGAAGAGCTCCCGGGGGGAGGCAAGGCTAACCCTTCAGAGTGAACGCTCTTCAGGGTGAACCTTCAGGAGGCCAGGGGATGTCGTTGGGCGATTCGGAAACCGAGGCCAACCCGGAGGCTCCCGCCGAGATGGAAACTTCGGCGACTGAAGCACCGGCAAAAAATCCAGTAACTCAGACAGCCGCCGCCGAAGCTGCCGCCGCGCCTGCTTTTGTCGAAGAGGCCGCCAAGGAGGCAGCGCCGGAGGAGGCCCCGGCAGAAGCCCAGGCGGCCGACATGGGCGAGCTGATGGAGCAGATGGAAGTCGCTGCTCCCAGCTCAGAAGGCGCGATCGTCCAAGGCCGCGTGGTAGAGATTCGCGAAGATGTCCTCGTCGTGGACGTTGGCTCGAAGACCGAAGGCACCATCTCCCGCAACGAGTTCCTCGACTCCGAAGGCAACCTCCTTGTCGAACGGGGGCAGGAAATCCCCGTCCTGGTGGAATCCGAGGACAAAGAAGGCAATGTCCGGCTGAGCTTTTCGAGAGCGCGCCGGCGGCTTGCCTGGGAAGCCATTGAGCGTTCTCACCGGGAAAGCATTTCTCTCACCGGCCGCGTGGTGGACAAATTGAAGGGCGGCCTGGCGGTGGATATCGGCATCAAGGCATTTTTGCCGGCTTCGCACGTGGACCTGCGCCCGGTTCGGAACCTCGACGAGTGGAAGGGCCTGGAGGTGGATGTTCGCGTCATCAAGCTGAACCGCAAGCGCGGCAACGTGGTGGTCAGCCGGCGCGTCATCCTGGAGGAAGAACGCGACGCTTTGCGGGCGCGGCTGGTGGAAATTCTGGAAGAGGGCACAATCGTCAACGGCAAAGTGAAAAACGTCACCGACTACGGCGCCTTCGTGGATCTGGGCGGCCTGGACGGCTTGCTCCACGTGACGGACATGAGCTGGGGCCGGGTGGGCAAGCCTTCCGATGTGGTTCAGCCGGGACAGGACATTGAAGTGGTAGTTCTCAGGTTCGACCGGGAAAAGGGGCGCGTTTCGCTCGGCCTGAAGCAGCTTCAGCCCGATCCCTGGGCGGATGCCCCCGACAAGTATCCGATCGGCGAGCGAGTGCAAGGCAAGGTGGTCAGCGTGACCGACTACGGCGCTTTTGTCGAGCTCGAGCCGGGGGTGGAAGGCCTGGTGCACATTTCGGAAATGAGCTGGTCAAAACGCGCCAAGCATCCCTCCAAGATTGTTTCGGTCGGCGATGCGATTGAGGTGGTCGTGCTCGACGTCAAGCCGGAGGAGCGGCGTATTGCGCTCGGACTCAAACAAACCGAGCCTGACCCCTGGGCACTGCTGGCGCAAAAATATCCCATCAACTCGGTCATCAAGGGCCGGGTTCGCAACCTGACCGATTTTGGCGCGTTTGTCGAGGTGGAGGAGGGCATCGACGGGCTCATTCATGTTTCCGATATGAGCTGGACGAAGCGCGTCAAACATCCCTCGGAAATGCTCAAGAAGGGCGACCAGGTCGAAGCCAGGGTTTTGCAGATTGACGTTCCCCATCGCCGCCTCTCGCTCGGCATCAAGCAATTGCATGACATCTGGGAAGGCTGGTTCGCCCGGAACAAGGTGGGCGACGTGGTGAAGGGCAAGGTGGTGCGAGTGACCGCCTTTGGCGCTTTCATCGAGCTGGAAGAGGGCATCGAAGGCCTTTGCCATATCTCCGAAGTCCACCCCGCATCGCGGGGCCAGCGGAGCGAAAGACCAGCTCCGGCGGGCCGGGCCGAGCGGCCAGAAAAGATTGACCTGGAAGTCGGGCAGGAGTATGAATTCAAGATCATCAAGCTTAACCAGATGGAGCACAAAATCGGGTTGAGCTATCGGGCCGCGTTGAACGAGGCCGAACGGAAGACGATTCAGCAATATCGTTCCTCGAAATCTTCTTCCCGCGCCACCATCGGCGACATGATTCTTTCCAAGCGCGGCGGGCCCCTGACTTAACCGAGCAACTCATGGTAGAGCAACGAGCTAGTTTGCTTCGCTGGATGGCCGTTGGCGGGGCGGCGCTGCTGGCCTTTGTCGTCGTAGTCCTGGTCCTTGTCTTCTATTCGATGCGCGGGGTGGAAAGCGACCTGGCGCTGGGCGGCGACAAGGTGGCCGTCGTCGATGTCATCGGCGAAATCAGAGATGTCTCCAACATCGTCGAGGAAATTCAAAAGTACGGGAAAGAAGATTCCGTGCGGGCGATTGTCATCCGGCTGAACACGCCCGGCGGTTCGGCAGCCGCCACCCAAGAAGTTTTCTCGGAGATCAAGCGTGTCCGCGAAGAGAAGAAAAAGGTTGTGGTCGCTTCCATCGCTTCGGTGGGGGCTTCCGGAGGATATTACATCGCCTGCGCCACCCAGCAGATCTTTGCCAACCCTTCCAGCATTACGGGGAGCATCGGGGCCATTGCCCAGTGGACGAACTATGGCGAGTTGCTGCGCTGGGCCAAGATGAAGGACGTGGTGATCAAGTCCGGAGCTTTCAAGGACGCCGGCAATCCGGCTCGGGATCTTACTCCGGAGGAACGGGCTTACATTCAGGGCGTGATCGAGGATATCTACGGCCATTTCGTGAACGCGGTGGCGGAAGGCCGGAAGATGAAGGTGGAGGAAGTTCGCAAGCTGGCCGACGGAAAAGTTTTCACCGGCACCCAGGCGCTCCAGAATCATCTGGTGGATCGCCTCGGCAACCTGCCCGATGCGATTCGGGAAGCGGCCAAGCTGGCGGGGATCAAGGGCGAGCCCAGAGTGGTTCATCCATCCAGGGAGCGACGCAGTTTGCTCGACTGGCTCATCGGCGATAAGTTGCCGTTGCCGCCGGTGGTGCGGAACTCGGAAGCTCCGGTACAATTTCAGTATCTTTGGAAATGAAGGAGCAAGCCATGACGAAGGCGGAACTCGTAGAAGAAGTCTCCCGCGCCATTGAGATGACGCGCAAGGATTCCGAAACCGTCGTCGAAACCATCTTCGACAGCATCGTCAAGGCCCTTCGCGGCGGCGATAAGATCGAGATTCGCGGCTTTGGCAGCTTCCGTACCCGCAAGCGCCAGGCGCGCATCGGGCGCAACCCAAAGACCGGCACGCGCGTGGACGTGCCCGCCAAGACCATTCCCTATTTCAAGCCGAGCAAGGAATTGAAGGACATGGTCAACGGCATCAAGCCCGCCGAGACCCAGCCCGCCACCGGGTAAGCACTCGACCCCCTCGGGACGGGGTGGAGGCGAGGCGGCATGGATTATCTCTGGACTCCCTGGCGCTATCAGTACGTTTCCAACGCAACCCGAGCCGATACCTGCGTCCTCTGCGATGCCCAGGGCGGTTCCACCACGGCCGCCGCCGCTTCCGACGAATCGAATCTGGTTTTGCATCGCGGAAGGCGAAATTTCATCATCCTCAACCGCTTTCCCTACACCACCGGCCACGTCATGATCTGCCCCTACGAGCACGTTGCCGACCTCGCTGCTCTCGACGCGGACACTCTTGCCGAAATGATGGCCCTCGCTCGCCGCTTGCAGATCGCGCTCGGCGAGCTCTATCAGCCGGAAGGTTACAACCTCGGGATGAACATCGGCCGTTGCGCCGGCGCCGGCGTGGCCAGCCACGTCCATCTCCACGTCCTGCCGCGCTGGACCGGCGATAGCAGCTTTGTCACCACCGTGGGCGAAACCCGCGTCGAGCCGGAAGACTTGGCCACGACGTACCGAAGGCTGAGGCCGTTTTTCGAAAAGTAGCTCGACAAAATGCAGAACGATTCTTCCCCGCTCTCCATCTCCGGCTCTCGGCTACTTGTCATTGCCGGCTCGCTCCCGTTAGAATGCCCGTCTTGGTAGCCAGGGTTCGAACATCCCAACACGCGTCTTCCCCGCCCCGACTGATCGGGGCGAGCCGCCCCCGAGGCGCCTCTGGAAAGGCCAGCCATGAATCTGGAACTCACCGAAGAGCAAAAACTCATCCAACAGACGGTTCGGGAATTTGCCGAAAGCGAAGTCAAGCCGCTTGCCAAGGAGATTGACGAAACCCATCGCTTCCCCATGGAAACGGTCAAGAAAGCGGGCGAGCTGGGGTTCCTGGGGGTGTGCGTGCCGCAGGAATATGGCGGCGCGGGGCTCGACAACATTGCCTATAGCATCGTCATCGAAGAGATTTCCCGCGTATGCGCTTCCACCGGCGCCATCCTCTCGGTCAACAATTCTCTCTTTTGCGACCCGGTGCTCCATTTCGGAACGGAAGAGCAAAAAAAGAAGTTTCTGGTGCCCTTTGCCCGAGGCGAAAAGCTCGGCTGCTACGCGCTCACCGAGCCCCAGGCCGGCTCGAACGCCGCCGCGCTCAAAACCACCGCCGTCGGCAGGGGCGATAAGTACGTCCTTAATGGAACGAAGATCTGGATCACCGTGGGCGGCGTGGCCGATGCGGCGATTGTCTATGCGATGACGGACATCACCAAGGGCGAGAAGGGCATCAGCGCCTTCATCGTGGAAAAAGGCACTCCCGGGTTCAAGGTCGGCAAGGAAGAGAAAAAACTCGGCATCAATGCCACTGCCTGCGTCGAGTTGATCTTCGACAATTGCGAAATTCCGGCGACCAATCTGGTCGGGAAAGAAAGCGAAGGTTACAAGATTGCCCTGGCGACACTCGATGGCGGGCGCATCGGCATTGCCGCGCAAGCCACCGGCATCGCTCAGGGTGCTTTCGAGGAAGCGCTCAAGTACGCCCAACAACGCATCGCCTTCAATCAACCCATCGCCAAGTTCCAGGCCATCCAGTTCATGCTGGCCGACATGGCAACCGAGATTGACGCGGCTCGCCTGCTGACCCGCCGCGCCGCCTACATGGCCGACACCAAGCCGCGCTTTTCGCTCGAGGCTTCAGTGGCCAAACTGTTTGCCTCGGAAATGGCCACCCGGGTCACCCACAAGGCCATCCAGATCCACGGCGGTTATGGCTACTCCCGCGAATATCCCGTCGAGCGAATGTACCGCGACGCTCGCATCACCGAAATCTACGAAGGGACTTCTGAAATCCAGCGGATGATTATTGCCGCGTGGGTGCTTAGGCAATACTAAGGTCCAAAGTCGAAGAGTCAAAGTAGGCCAAGCAATCATGTTTTCGCGCCGCCCCGGCGTAGACAAGGCCATCGGACTGGTCTTGGATGCAAGGAACAGCGCGCTGCCATACGGCGAGCTCGAGCGGAACCTGCAAAGAGACCTTTGGGAGAATCTTCGCATCAGGCTTTGTGTGCGGAAGGCATAGGGCACGAGTCGAGGTCCTGTAGGGGCAAGCTTCAGCTTGCCCCTCACTGTTTTGCCCCTCTTTATCTGGCCCCTCCTTGTTATGAAGCCTATTTGAGGGCGGTCTGAAGACCGGCCCCTACATGAATTCGTGTGTTGGTGTCTGTGTTCATCTATGTTTATCTGTGGTTCGTCTTGACCCTGCGCTCTTCGCCGTTCACCATTGTTCTGTTGCCAAGGACTCATGCTGGAACTTGACCAAGAAATTGTCTTTGATCCCTCAGCCGCCGACATGTTCGAGCAAATCCCGGAAAAGCTCGGCGTCGTTGCGCTGTTTTCCGAAGAGGACATGAGGGCCGACCCCTTCCTGGGGAAGACAACGAACCTGCGGCGGCGCTTGATGCGGCTGCTCGACCCGGAAGCAACCTTATCGAAACGACTCCGTCTCCGCGACTTTACCAAGATAATTCGCTATCGGGTGACGGCTTCGGCGTTTGAGTCTTCGGTGGTGCTTTACGAGCAGGCCAGGCGCTTCTTTCCCGAGCGTTACCGCGATTTTTTGCGTCTGCGGCCGCCGGCCATGCTCAAGGTCAACCTCAAGAGTGAATATCCACGCTGCTACGTCACGCGGCGCATTGCCGACCCTTCGACCGGCCCAGGGCGAGCGGATGAAAGTTTCTATTTTGGGCTGTTTCTTAGCCGGCTGGCTGCCCAGAAATTTGCCGACCAATTTCTCGATTTTTTCAAGATGCGCCGCTGCCAGATCAAGATTCGTCGCGATCCCACGTTCCCCGGCTGCATCTATTCCGACATGAAGATGTGCCTGGCGCCCTGCTTTGCCGGTTGCACCAAGGCTGAATACGACGTAGAGGTGTCACGGGTGACCCATTTTCTCAAGACGCGCGGCCAATCGTTGCTCGAAGAGCTTTCCGGCGAGCGCAAGGCGGCTTCGACGGCAACCCACTTCGAATCGGCAGCCGCCATCCACAAGCGAATCGAAAAGCTCGAGGGCATCCTTCGCGGCGGGACAGAACTCGAGCGCCCGCTCGAGGATTTGAATGCAATCGTCGTGCAGAAGTCGGTGGAAGAAGGTTTTGTGATTCTCTATCCCGTCGAGCGGGGCCGGCTGGGCGAGGCCATTCCGTTCCGCGTCTGCGAGCAATCCGACCGGCCGGTGTCGCTCGAACAGCGGTTGCGCCAAGCCCTGCCGAATGGCCAAGGGCGAACGGCGAATCTTGAAAACGGAACGCAGCCGCAGCCTGCCGCCCCGCAGGGCGAACCCTTCGAGTCGCCGCGGCGAGCCCAGGGCAAGCAGGACACACCGTTCACCGGTCGCGACCTTTCCGAGCACTTGTGGCTTCTCGCGCGCTGGTTTCACTCGAAACCCCGCGAAGGCGAAATCCTCTTTGAGGAACGCGGAGAAATTTCCTGGCGCAAGCTCGCCAATGCCTGCTCGCGCGTGATCAAAGCGCCGCAAAACCTGTTCTGAGAGGGCGCGCCACTCATTGCACCGTCATCCGTTTGGCTCGTTTCTTCCTGTCCCATCTCGGCTTCCCGAGCGAACTGTTTGTATGCCGGTCTTCGGACTGCCCCGGGACGAGGGCAAGCTGAAGCTTGCCCCTACACCAATACGGCCCCGGCCAGCAGCATCCTTGACAGACCGTGCTCGTTGATTGCATCCTTGGCCGCTTCGCCAAAGAGCCAACTCTTCTGGAGGAAATGTGAAACCGTCGCGCCAAAGCCTTGCCCTTTGCTTCCTCTGCCTCCTCTGCGTCCCTGCCTCTCTCTTCTCCCAGAGCCTCGACATCCAAAAAGTGGCTGACGGAGTCTATGCGGCCATTCCCAAGCCAGGCAGGATCGTGGGCGCCAACGCCGCGTTTATCGTGGATCGCGGCGAAGTCCTGGTGGTGGACACCCATTACCGTCCCAGCGCAGCGCGGGAATTGATCGCCGAGATCAAGAAGATTACGCCCCTCCCCGTGCGCTATGTCGTAAACACCCACTGGCACAACGACCACGTGCAGGGCAACCAGGCCTACGTCGGGGCGTTTGGGCCAAACGTGGAGTACATCTCGCAACATCTCACCCGGCAGGACATGACGGGCAAAGCCTTGCCCGGAATTCAGGACCAGCTCAACAACTTGCCGCGCGACATTACCGCCGCGGAAGCGCGACTGGCCAGCGGCAAAGGTGAACAAGGGGAAACGTTGAGCGAGGAACAACGCCAACAGTTGTCGCAACGGATTGCTGACCTGAAGTCCTATCTGGAGGAGTTGCAAGCGATCCAGCCGACTCTGCCGACGCTCACCTTTGAGCGGAGCCTCGTCCTTCATCGTCCCAGCCGTGACATCTATGTCCTCTACTATGGCAAAGGCCACACCCGGGGCGATGTGGTGGTTTTTCTTCCCAAAGAAAAAGTGGTCGTAACGGGCGATCTCCTGACCAACGGAATCCCCTTCATGCGCGATGCTTATCCCGTGGAATGGGTGGAGGCGCTCCGCAGCGTGGAGCGTTTGGACTTCGAAACCGCCATTCCCGGCCACGGCCCGGTGCAGCAGGGCAAGAAACAACTCTCGAGGCTCATCAGTTTCCTTGCCGACGCAGTAGCAGCGGTGAAAGATGCCGTCGCCAAGGGCCAGAGCCTTGACGACGCCAAAAAGAGTGTCGATCTGGCCCGATACCAAGCCGACTTTCCCAATTTCAAAAATGGCGCGCCAGCCACGGTCGAAAGAACCTACCTCGAAGTCACGGGGAAGATCCCCGAGCAGTGAGGAGTACGCGAAGTCGTTAGTCTCATGGCCACGCATTCGCTTGTGCTTCTCGTCGGAGTTGTTTTTCCCAATCCGCACTATGTCGAGCCCCGGGAATTTTTGGCCCGTAAGCGGCTGAGGGGGCCGGCGGATCTCAACGCCTATCTGGAATCCCTTACCGGCGGACAACAGGCCGTTTGATCCAAACGGAAGCAGTTTCCCATGGTAGTCCCACTCCTTGCGTCTTGAACCGGATAGGCGAATGCTCCGCCTGGACTCTCCCGCAGCGAGAGCCTATAATCTAGAAAAGAGTTGTTTCCTCAACGCCCTGTGCGCTCTTCAAAAGCGCAATCCACAACTTGGAGGACTCCCATGATGCAGTTAATCTATGTCCTCATGGTGATTGCGGCGGTCTGCTTTTTCCTGGGCGGGCTTAGTCGCTTTCTCAAGTTTCAAATCGGAAGTCACGATCCCGTGATCTGGTGGCGCGGCGGCATGGCCTTTCTTGGCTTCTCGATGGGGCTCATCCTCTTGCAAATCTTGCGGCGCATGCCGCAATGAGTGGCATCCGGCCGTAGGTCGGTAGGGGCGTATGGCCATACGCCCCTACGCGGCGCCGTGTCGCTGGGAAGTGGGGCCGGAATTAGGGGGCCAGCCTCGCCCGCGGCGAGCTCGAAGCCCAAACAGAACTACCCTTTGGATTTCTAGTGCTGGCAGCGAGGGTAGAGTTTGGTCAGATAAATCAGATCCGAACTGGTGAAGAGCCGGACCAGGTCACCCGCTCGCTCGACAAGCTGCCCGAGGTGCTTCATCTGGATGAGGTCGTCCAGATGTCTCAGGCAGATCCCGGTGAGCGAGGAAACTTCATCCTCCGTAAAAAACTTTTGCGATGACTTGATGCGAATCATGGTGGCCTCAGAACGGGGTCTTCCTCCAGTCGGGTCGGAACCCAAGGCGCTACTCATTTCGATTCCAGACTACGCCTTTGCGTTCCAAGCAACCAATAGACCGAACGGACTAAAACCTTCGGACTTCTCGGGGAAATGACGTCCCAGCCACGAATAGGGGTCGCGGGGCGGTGACCGACAGCCAAGAAATCATACTAATTCAAACCCACCGGCAAGCTCAAAGTGGTGCGCTATCTGGAAGATACGGGCCTCTTCAAAGGAGGGCGCAAGGAGCTGTAGCCCGACGGGCAAGCGACATTCTCCCTTCGTCCATCCGCAGGGAATAGAGATGGCCGGAATGCCCACCAAATCGGCCGTGACCGTATAGATATCAGCGAGATACATCTCGAGTGGATCGGAAGTCTTCTCGCCCAATCGGAAAGCGGGCACGGGGGAGGTGGGCGTGACGATGACGTCGACAGTCTCGAATGCCGTCAAGAAATCGCGCGCGATTAATGCCCTTACTTTCTGTGCCTTAAGGTAGTACGCGTCGTAGTATCCAGCGCTGAGGGCATAGGTTCCCAACATAATCCGGCGCTTCACCTCGACGCCAAAACCCTTCCCCCTAGTCGCCTTGTACATGGCGCGGAGTTCGCCCTCCGGAACCCTCAAGCCGTAACGCACGCCGTCATACCGTGCCAAGTTGGAACTGGCTTCCGCAGTGGCAATAATATAGTAGGTAGCGATGGCATAGTCGGTGTGCGGCAACCGAATCTCCAAAATTTTGCAGCCGAGGCCTTCCAGTTTACGGATTCCCCGCTCGACGTTCGCACCCACTTTGCCGTCAAGACCCGGGCCGAAATATTCCTTCGGCACGCCCACTTTCCAACCCCTCACCGGCTGAACGAGCAACGCCTCGTAGTCCGGCACGGGAACTTCGGCTGAGGTGGAATCGAGAGGGTCCCGCCCGGCAATGATGCGCATCACCCGAGCGGCGTCGCGAACCGTGCGCGCAAACGGCCCGGGGTGGTCGAGGGAGGAAGCAAACGCGATCAACCCATACCGCGAAACGCGGCCGTAGGTCCCCATCATCCCTACCACGCCGCAGAGCGCCGCCGGTTGGCGGATGGAGCCGCCGGTATCCGTTCCCAGCGCCGCCACGCACATCCCCGCCGCCGTCGCTATCGCCGAACCGCCACTCGAGCCCCCGGGCACGCGGGTGGGGTCGTGCGGGTTCCGCGCCGGGAAGTAGGCGGAGTTTTCGGTCGAAGACCCCATCGCAAACTCGTCGCAATTCGTCTTGCCGAGAACGACCGCGCCGGCTTTTTCGAGCCGCTCCACCGATGTGGCGTCATACTGGGGAATATAGTCCTGTAAGATCCGCGACCCGGCTGTCGTCTTGAGGCCGCTCGTGACCAAGACGTCTTTGATCGCCACCGGCACGCCCGCCAGCGGCGGCAGATCGTCACCCGAGGCAACGATCTTGTCCACCCGCTCAGCCTGGGCATAGGCCCGCTCCGGCGAAAGCGTCAGGAAGGCGCCCAGCTCCTTCTTGGCCTCGATCACGCGATAACAACTCTCAGCAATCTCCCGCGCCGAGGCCCTTCGCCCCTTGAGCAGCGCCAGCACATCCTGAATGGTGAGCTTCGTCGGATCCATCAAGTGGGGAACCGCCCTAGCGCTCCACAACCTTGGGAACCTTGACAAGCGAGCCGTCACTCTCCGGCGCTTCGCCGAGCGCTTGCTGGCGGGGCAAGCTCGCGCTGACCGCGTCTTCTCGAAAAGCAACATTCTCGCGCGCCGGGTAGAGAACCTGCGCCATGGGCTCGACCCGGGAAGTGTCCAGCTCGTTCAACTTGGCGACATAGGTCAAAAGCGAATCCAATTGGCGGCGAAACGTTTCGAATTCCTTCTCAGTAAGCTGGAGATGCGCCAGCGCCGCCACTTTCTCGACTTCTTCTCGCGTCAGGGCCACTTCTTTTTCTCCACAACCCGTTTCACAACCGCCTGGCACAAACGCCGTCATTCTGAGGTCGCTGCGGCGACCGAAGAATCTCAGCTTGGAGATGCTTCACCCGCCTCGGCGGGTTCAGCATGACCCCTGCACCAAGCCGGAGCAGGTTAAAAGACAGCTTCTAGTGCCGTTTCAACTAATTGAGCAGAATAGCGAGCTGGCCCCGTTCCGCATGGAAACGGGGCTGGAGCAACATAATTAGTCATACGTGCTGAGTCCATGAAGAACTTAGCCCAAAATAGTTGGAACGGCACTAGCAGCGTGCTAGAGAAAAAAATCGGCTGGCAACCTTTGCCACCAGTTTTCGTAACTCTTCGTCCCCGATCGCTTCCAGGGGTAAATCCGTTCCGGCTGATGGCGGCGCTTCAGATAGCGCCCCTGCGCCTGCCGTGGTGTTTTCTTCCGGGGAGGCGGATGAGCCTAGGTTTTCATCCACGACAAACTCCAACGCCGCGACCGTCAAAGGAGGAAACCATCGGCGAATTGCAGCGAGCAGGGGCCCCGCCAGTGTTTCCATCTGCCCGCGCCACGCTGGGTCAGGGACGCCGACCTGCAAGCGATGGGTGCGCCATGCGACGGGCTTCGTCCTTCGAGCCAGCGACCTCCCCACCACGGCCGGCCACAGCGCCTGCATCAACTCCAGACGATGCTTGCCCCATTCGGGCCAGCTTGATTCAAGCTCCTCGATCCACCTTCGGATGATTGGCGCGAGCGCTTCCATGTCGGGCTCAAATTCCGGAATTGTAGCACAAGGCAGGACGTTCATCGGGCACACTTCGACCCTGCGAATTTCCGCCGACATCCCGATTCATTTCATGGGGACGGGCCAAGCTGGTCACCGGGCACCGTTCACATTTATAATCCCCGAGCCATGCGCCTCGTGCTTGCCTCTTCTTCGGCCCGACGCCAGGAATGCTTGCGCAATGCTGGCTTCGCCTTCGATGTTCTTCCCGCCCACGTGGATGAAACGATCCGCCCCGGCGAGTCGCCCGAAGAGCATGTGCGGCGGCTGGCGCTGGCCAAAGCCCGGAAGTCGGCCGGCTGCCTGCCCACCGATCCGGCCGCCATTGTCATCGGCGCAGATACGATGGTGGCCATCCGGGGTGAGATGCTGGGCAAGCCGGCTTCTCGCGCCGACGCGCGGCGCATGCTCCGGCTCCTGTCGGGCAAGACGCATCGAGTGGTTACCGGCCTGGCGCTCGTCCTGACCGGCTCGGGCGAGCGCTTGCAGGTCGAGCATGAAACGACGCTGGTTCACTTTGCCCCGCTGAGTGAGGCGGAAATCGAAGATTATCTGGCAACCGGGGAATCGATGGACAAAGCCGGAGCCTACGCCGTACAGGGCTACGCCAGCCGTTTCGTAAGGGCAATCGAAGGCGATTACTTCAACGTGGTGGGTTTACCCGTTTCGCGGCTCTGCCAAATGCTGCGCGACTGGGGCAGTCCCGGGAAAAAGCACCCCCAGAATGGCTTCGGCTGACCCGCTGGCTTGAAATTCGGGGAGCAAGAACTTCGGGTGGACGAACCCCTGCCGGTGGATTCACCCAGGATACCAACTCCTGCAATGAGTGATTCTTTGGCGGGCCGGCAAGTGCAAGCGGGCGGTGGAAGCCTACTTCTTCTCTTCGGACTTCCCTTCGCGCAGGCCCTCTCGGAAATTCTTGATCCCCTCGCCAATGCCGCGGGCAATCTCCGGTATCTTTCTGCCCCCGAAAATAAGCAACAGGATCAGAAGGATAATAATGAGTTCAGGCAATCCAATGCGGCCACCAAACACAATCTCCTCCTCGCTTCCGACCTCCATTCTAGGCCTAGCCCGGAGGAGCGTCAATCAAATGATTTTGACTCTGCGCAGCCCGTGAGGGAACACCGTCCGCCGGGCTATCTTTGGAACGAAGGGCGGGAAGACAGGTGGCGCATCGCTGCTGCTCTCCACCGGGAGATTACCCTACGCCTGCGTTTTCACTGGTGACTGAAAAACTCAGAGGATGACGCGCAAGTCACCGACCCGCCGGGTCACCTTCTCCCGGTCCAGGTATTCGAGCAACGGAATCGCGTACTTCCTCGTCACGCCCGTCAACTCTTTGAAAGCAGGCACCGAAATCTGGTTGCCCTTCTTTTTCTGTTCGGCCAGCAATTCCCGGAGCCGGGTCATGGCCGATTGATGAAAGAGCAAATCTTCAGAAACCTTGACCAGAATTTTTTCGCGCAGCAACAACTGCAAAATCTTTTGCGCTCGCTTTGCCTCCACCGGCAGCTTGGCCAGGATTTCTTTCACCGTGGGCACTTTCAGTCCGGCTTTCGCAAAAGCCTCTTCGATTTGCGCGCGCGCGCGGGCCTCGTCATCCCTGAATGGCACCTCCCTGCCCGCCCGCTTCACGTTTTCTTGAGCAACCTCAAGCTTGCCGGTGCCGGCCAGTTCCTCGAGCACCACCCGAAAAAGCTCAGCCCCGAAAGGCGAGGCTCCAAAAACTTTCTCGTGCAATTCCTGCTTGGGAATCCCGACCGCCAGCGGGTTTGCCTTGTGGAAGGCGTCCACCGCCATCAACGTGTCCTTGGCCAATTCCATCAAACGGTCCGTCTCAGCAATGAGCACCGGCTGTTCGGAAAGCATATGAACCTTCCCGGCGGCCTGGGCCTGGCGGAGCAGTTCGCGCATTTCTGCTTGCGTCCAGCCGGTCCGAGCCATCAGGCGCGGCAGCGTGACTGCGGCCTCGCTTCCAGCGTGGAGGATTTGTGCCAAAATCTGCGCTTTTTGCCCGCTCTCGAATGTTTGCAAACGCGAAATCACACCGGTATCCGGCCGTCCCGTCCGGGCAAGATGCTTGTACGCCCGCAAAGGCCGCGCCAGGTTGTCCAGCACCCGGCCTCCGCCAATGGTGATGACCGGAGAAAATTGCCGGACGATGAAGGGATCACCCGGCAACAGAAGGGTTCGCTCGCGCAACCGGAGCTGCGCATACGCGCGCCCGCCCGGGGCAAGCGCGGCGCCCTCGAGCAGCGCCACCTCGGCAATCGTTTCGAGCGTTCCCTGGTGGAAATGGACCCGGGCATGATTCTTGAGCGGCTTTGCCGACGCGAGCAATTCCAAAACGACATCCACGCGGTCCGTCGGCTCAAAGATTTCCGGTGGTGCCAGCACCATGCCGCGCGTCAGCTCCTCCACTTCGACTCCTGCCAAATTGAGCGCCGTGCGTTGGCCCGCCACCGCACGCTCGGTCGGCTCGTTGTGTACCTGGACGCCGCGCACCCGGACGCGTTTCCCCTGAGGCAAGATTTCAACCTCATCTTCTTTGCCGACGCTGCCGGAAACCAGCGTGCCGGTCACCACCGTGCCGAAGCCTTTCATCGCGAAGACGCGATCAACGGGCAAGCGGAAAAAGCGCGAGGAATCTTTTCCGGGCACCTCCCCGCCGACGAGCTGCAATTCCTCCCGCAGCCGGTCGAGCCCCGCGCCGCTCTTGGCGCTCACCGGCAAAATCGCCCCGCCCGCCAAGAACGACCCGCCGATGAATTCTTCCACCTCGAGCCGGACCAGATCGAGCGTTTCGGGCGAGACCAGATCCGATTTGGTCAGAACCGTGATGCCGCGAGAGATGGCGAGCAGCCGGCAGATGTCAAAATGCTCGCGCGTTTGCGGCTTGACGGACTCGTCAGCGGCGACGACGAAGAGCACCAGATCAATGCCGCCCACCCCGGCGAGCATGTTGCGCACAAAGCGTTCGTGCCCGGGAACGTCCACGAATCCGAGCCGAATGTCGCCGAGCGTAAGGAAGGCGAAGCCGAGGTCAATCGTGATACCGCGACGTTTTTCTTCTTCGAGGCGATCAGGATCGGTGCCGGTCAGCGCCAGAACCAGCGCCGATTTGCCGTGGTCAATGTGGCCGGCCGTGCCTACGATGACATTTTTCATGAATGCCTGTTGCGAAACCACCAACCGTTCCACCTGCTATCCTAAACGCAAGCATGTAGCCCGCTCAAGAAGCGGCTCCCCCCC
>DATBWB010000106.1 GCA_036514995.1 Candidatus Acidiferrales bacterium | reverse complement strand
CCAACTGCTCGCTTCGTTAAACCACCCCAACATCGCCGCCATTTACGGCCTGGAGGAGTCTGACGGCGTTCGCTGCCTCGTGCTTGAGCTGGTCCCCGGGGAGACGCTGGCCGAGCGGCTCGGGCGGGGTGCGTTGCCGCTGGAGGAAGCGCTGCCGATTGCGAAGCAGGTCGCCGAAGCGCTGGAATATGCGCATGAGCACGGCATCATCCATCGCGACCTCAAGCCCGGCAACATCAAGGTCACACCCAAAGGCACTGTGAAGGTGCTGGACTTTGGCTTGGCGAAGGCGTTCGAAGACGAAGGAGAAGAGGGAGATCCTTCCGCTTCGCCCACGCTCGGCGTGGCCGCGACGCGCGCTGGTGTGATCTTAGGCACGGCTGCGTACATGTCGCCTGAACAGGCTAAGGGTCGGCCGATGGACAAGCGGGCTGACATTTGGGCCTTCGGCTGCGTGCTGTATGAGACGCTGACGGGCCGGCAGGTCTTCGGCGGCGATACCATCGCTGACTCCCTGGCCTCGATCCTGAAAAGCGAGCCGGATTGGACGTCTCTGCCTGAGAGTACGCCGCCGAACATTCGCGTGTTGTTGCGTCGCTGCCTCGAAAAGGATAGGAATCGGCGCCTGCACGATATTGCCGACGCGCGCATCGAGATTGAAGAAACCCTCAGCGGTCGAGCAGCGCCAGCCGTTAGGGTCTCGGCAGCAAGGTTTCCAGCGTTGCCTCTATGGCGTCGTGCGCTGCCCTGGGGGCTGGCGAGCCTCTTTGCGCTGGCTACGATCTTTGCCTACTGGCAATGGCAGCGTGCCGCGGGACGCTCAGGGGCCCAGGCGCGGCGCTTCAGCGTAGTCACCAACTTCAGCGGCGTGGAAGTGCAGCCTTCCCTATCGCCCGATGGTCGCTCGGTGGTGTTTGTCTCCGACCGCGACGGCCAATTCGACATCTGGATGGGCCTGGTGGTCGGGGGAAATCTGGTGCGGATCACGAACGATGCGAATCTTGAGGCGCGACCACGGTGGTCGCCCGACGGCACGAAGATTGCCTACGGGCGACTCAACGAAGACGGGCTGTGGGACATCTGGGTGGTGCCGGCGTTGGGCGGCACGCCGCGCAAGCTCCTGGCCAACGCAACCGACCCCGCGTGGTCTCCCGACGGCCGTTCGCTCGCCTATGCTAACCTCAGCACGAACACCATCTGGGTCTGCGACGCCACAGGGGGTAATCCTCGCCAAGCGACCCAGCCGGAGCAGCATTTCGTCATTCATCGCCAGCCGGCGTATTCCCTCGACGCCCGGCAACTTGCCTTCGTGCGCCGCAGGGGAGCAGGTGGCCCGTATGGCGAGCTGGCCGCGGTGGAGCTTGCCAGCGGCAAGGTTCGCCATCTGACCGAGGACGGCGCGCTCGTGCTCTCGCCGGCTTGGGCGCCGGACGGTGAATCCATCTATTTCGCTTCCAGCCGCGGCGGTGCGACGAATATTTGGAAAATCCCCGCGCGCGGCGGCTCGCTCGAGCAGGTCACCGCCGGACAGGGTGACGACGTTGACCCGGACGTGTCGGCGGATGGCAAACGGGTCGTATTTTCGACCTACCGAATGAATATCAACCTGGAAGAACTCGCGCTGGACTCGAAAGACGGTCGCAGGCCGAAGTGGCTAACGAGCGATTCGGCACGCCAAGAGGTGGCCCCGGCCTATTCCCCCGATGGGAAGCGCATCGCGTATTTTACGGCCCGACAAGGCGCCGAGGCCCCATACATCTGGGTGATGAATGCCGACGGATCGGACGCGGTGCAGGTCGTGGGCGATGAGCGTGGAATTAGCGTCTTTCCGCGGTGGGTGCCGGATGGCCAGAGCCTGGTTTACATTGCTCGCCGCGGGATAATGGGAATAGCAGAGGTGTGGCGAATTGCGCCCGATGGCAGTTCGGCAGAAAAGCTACGCCTCACGGTCTTTGGGGACACCTTCTACGACGTGGGGCCGGGTGGCCGAGTGGTGTTCACCGCCGCTGATGAACAGATTCATATATTCGACCCCACCAGCAACCAAGATCAAACGCTAGAGGGCATACACGGCAGGCTCCCGCGGTGGTCGCCTGATGGGCGCGCCTTCGCGTACATCGTTCCTGCACGGCGGCAAGGCGATGCGGAAGCCGGGCTGTGGATCTACGAATTCGGCAAGCCGCCGCGCCAGGTCTTCCGCGGCTGGGTAAGCTGGTGTGCCTGGGCCAGTCCGGACGAGCTTTTCCTCGCTGCCGGCAAACCCGACTTGAACGCAGCCTTGTTGCGCGTGCGGCGCGATGGCACGCCGCCGACGCGGGTACTCTCGGTTCGGATGCTCGACATCTACTGGGCACTGTTTCCGCAATTGCGCTTTGACGTTCATCCGGATGGCAAGCGCATCGCCGTTGAGGCCTTGGAGCTCCGCGAAGCCGGCATCGGCATGATCGAATTCCTTCCTTAGGGTCTGCCACGTCTAGGGGAGGTGTGTTGATTGGCTCAGAGGTGGGGCAGATAGTTGCTAGCACTGGGTCAGTGGCTATTTCCTTGGGCATTTCAATCGGCTCAGATGTTTGGACGACGCCTGGTCTTATGAAGTCTACTCAAAGGAGGAGGAAGAGATGGTATCCGTGACAGCACTATGGCTTCCCATCCTGCTTTCCGCGGTGGTGGTGTTCATCGCCAGCTCGATTATCCACATGGTGTTGCCCTATCACCGAAGTGACTACAAAAGGCTGCCCAACGAGGAAAAACTGCTTGAGGCCATGCGCAGCGCGGGCGTGTTCCCTGGCCACTACATGTTTCCGCATGTCACCAGCCACAAGGAACTGAAATCGGCGGAGATGATCGAGAAGTACAAGAAGGGACCGGTCGGTTTGGTCACGGTGCTTCCTAGCAGGCCGCCGGCGATGGGAAAGTATCTGCTGAAGTGGTTTATTTTTTGCTTGGCGATGGGCGTCTTCGTGGCCTACCTTGCCGGACGCACCCTGCATGTCGGTACCGAGTACCTGGCGGTTTTTCGAATAGCAGGCACCGTGGCTTTTCTGGGCTACTCTGCGGGTCAGGCCCTCGATTCGATCTGGAAGGGTCAGGCCTGGAGCACGACGATCAAGCATATGTTCGACGGACTGGTGTACGGGCTTTTAACCGCCGGCGTCTTCGGGTGGCTCTGGCCTCGGTGAGTGGAGAACCGATGGGGAACGGGGTACATTGTCCACTCAGCGTAGATTGGCTGGGAGGCCAGGATTCGAACCTGGATAATCAGATCCAGAGTCTGATGTCCTACCGTTGAACGACCTCCCAACGGACGGCCCACCGTTCACGGCGAGCGTTCATCCCGAAGCTTCGGGACGAGCCGCGAGGGGCAACAAGAAGCCGCCCGGACGGGCGGCCCATCGTCTTACTGTAAAGGCTGGCGGCCGAATTTTCAAGGTCGGGTGAGGGGGAATGGGAGTGGTGGTGAGCCGTCAGCGCTGCCTAGCGTGCGGAGGGCGCAGGCGTTGCATTGAGGTTGTTCAGTTCGATGGCCACGCC
>DATBWB010000105.1 GCA_036514995.1 Candidatus Acidiferrales bacterium | reverse complement strand
AAGTTCGCTTCACTCGCAACAAAACGTTCAGCGACGCCGCGTCTTTCCACTCCTTCTTTGGCAATCCTTCCTGGCTCCCCAACGTCAGCCGTAACCTGCAACCGGGGGCGGACGAGTGTACTCAGCCCGGCTGCACTGCTGTACCCGCGGTGGCGAGTGCTGCGGAAGACGCTTACCGCGACTCAGTGGTGAACCTCTTGGGTCTCTTTACGCAGGTTACAGCCAATTATAACTTCGACCGCGCCGGAGCGACCCAACCCGAGGGCCAACCCGTCAAACGGCGGTTTGGGGTAGACGAGTACGAGTTCTATTTCCAGGACCAGTGGCGAGCTACCCCGTCTCTCACCTTCACAGGCGGGATCCGCTACCTCTTAATGTCACCCCCCTGGGAGACCAATGGGAACCAGGTTACGCCTACACCGGGCTTGGGCGAGTGGTTTGAGACCCGCCGGCAGTTCATGCTCGCCGGAATCCCGACCAACCGCGCCCCGCAGATCAGCTTTGCTCTCGGCGGCCCGGCTAACAACGGCAGAAATTACTATGATTGGGACTACAACAACTGGTCGCCCCGCATCTCCGCAGCCTGGTCCCCTCACTTTAAGGAGGGGATCCTGGGCAGAATCTTCGGCGACGGAAAACTGGTCGTTCGCGGCGGCTACTCGCTCGTTTATGACCGCATGGGCAATGGCCTGGTGACCAATTTCGACCGGTTTGGTTCCTTCGGCATGTCCACGGGCATTGACAGCGTGTTTGGCGGCTGCGGTGAGGGCCCCAGCACCGCCGGGCCATTGGGTGTTTGTCCGCGCTTTACGGGGGTTTTCGACACCAGCATCGCGTCTTTCATGCTCCCCCCATCACCCGGCGGAAGCTTTCCAGCAACACCGCCGGGGGCGGATTTGTTTGGCGTTCCTCAACCGGGCAGCTTTGCCATAACGTCTGCCTTGGACAACACGCTCAAGACCCCCTATGCTCACATGATTAACTTTTCCATCGCACGCACCCTGCCTGGCGACCTTACGGTGGAAGCCGCCTATGTCGGGCGACGGGGCCGCAACCTTCTCATCATTAGCGACTTGGCGATGCCGGCCGATCTCTGCGACCCGGCCTCCAAACAGTGCTACTTCCGGGCCGGCCAGCAACTGATTCGCTTGGCGGAGCAGGGTCAGGATGTCACCACCCTCGCCCCCATCGCATACTGGGAGAACCTCTTTCCAAGCTGGGGCCCGAGCGGTATCAACGGCGGCGAGTTGCCGTGCAGCGGTGGCTCCGGGTTCTCGGCGACCCAGGTAGCCTTCGAATTGATGAACTGTGTCTCTCATCCCGACACTACCGTATTCCCCTGGCTAATTGATAACTTCGGCTATCCCGGCTACATGCTGGGCGGACCCGGCGCCATTGACGTCCCGCAAATCGACACGGACGACGACGGCATTCCCGACACTGGCGACGGCATTCCCGACGCTCCGTTCGCCTTCTTCGACGACCAGTTCGCTTCCCTCAACGCCTGGCGAAGCATTAGCCGATCTGAGTACCACGCTTTGCAGCTTATGGTGCGCAAGCGGATGCGGCACGGAGTGCAATTCGACCTCAATTACACTCTCTCCAAGTCGCTCGACATGAGCTCGAGCGTCGAGCGTTCCGACATCCTTGCCGGCTTCTCGGGCACGGGCGGTTACACCGGCTCCACCATTAACTCCTGGAGCCCCCAACTAGAATATTCCTTGTCGGACTTCGATATGCGCCATCAGTTCAATGCGAACTGGCTAGTGGAGCTGCCCTTCGGTCGCGGGCGGTGGCTCGCCAGCAGTATCCCTGGCTGGGGTGACCAGGTCCTCGGTGGCTGGCAGGTTTCCGGCATCGTCCGGTTGAACAGTGGGCTGCCCGCCAACGCGATAAACGCGCGTGTCTGGCCGACCAATTGGGACCTTCAAGGTAATGCCACGTGTCAACCCGCCACTGGGAGCCGTTTCGGCACCCAAGTCGGCCCTTGCCCGGCAACTCAGAACGTCAAAAACGCCGCGGGCGGCCGCGGCCCGAACATGTTTGCTGACCCGGACGCTGCGTTCGAGCAATTCCGGTTCACGCTGCCGGGCGAGCGTGGCGAGCGGAACATCCTCCGGGCCGACAAGTACTTCAACCTGGACTTCGGCTTGGCCAAGAAGTTCCGCATGCCCTGGGAGGGCCATAGCCTGATGTTCCGCTGGGAGACGTTCAACCTGACCAACTCCGCCTACTTTGACGCTGTCTCGCTGCAGGCCAGTATCGGCAGGCAGGGCACTTTCGGAGACTACAGCGCCGTCCTGGGCGGGCCGCGTCGGATGCAGTTCACCTTCCGCTACGAGTTCTAATCTCTCAGTGGGACAGGCATTCTTGCCTGTCCCGGACTGCGGCGAAAAACACGAAGGCCCCCGAAAATCCGGGGGCCTTTTCTTTCGTCGGGCCTATTTCGTTCAAAGCAAGACTTTTGCCCGACTTTAGAATTTCGCTTTTTCGATTCTCGGACCTGCAGCAGAAGCCGCAGGCTGAACCAGGTAAGTCGGCGGCTGTCCCGGTTTTCGATTTTCGTCCCGAAGGCTCGGGATCGATTTTCGAATTTCAAAGACCAGCCAGAAGGGACTGTTCGCCAGGCTTTCAAACTGCTATGCTTCTGGTGTCGCGCTCGCCCCGATAGAATCGGGGCTCGGGAAACACTCGACAGCCGAGGGAGGTTTTCCGATGTCCATTGCGGCCAAGTTAAAAGAATTTCTGGATCGGAACCGGGTTAGCTATCAGATCCTGACCCACCGTACCGCCTTCACCGCGCAGGAAACCGCCGCCACGCTCCACGTTCCTGGAAAAGAGGTCGCCAAGACGGTGGTTGTGCGGCTGGACGACAAGCCAGCGCTGGCGGTGTTGCCTGCTTCCCTGCGGATTAATTTTCGCGAGCTGGAGCAGGCAGCCGGCGCCAAACGTTCGCAACTCCTCTCGGAGGCTGACTTCCAGCAGCTCTTCCCGGATTGCGAGCTGGGGGCCATGCCGCCGTTGGGCAACCTGTACGGGCTTGCGGTGTTTGCCGATGATTCGCTGGCCAAGGACGAAGAGATCGTTTTCAACGCCGGCACGCACGCGGAAGCAATTCGCATGCGGTACGCCGACTTTGCCAAGCTGGCGAATGCCAAGGTGGCGCACTTCGCCGAACGACTCTAATCGCCGGCGGGGTGGGCAGGCGATCACCGAGTGCGTTGCGGGCGGTCCCGCCAGAGGGGGGAGCGGTTCGCCGGCGAGAGGGGGAAGCGCTTGCGCGCGAGGATGAGCCTGAGTACACTTTGCGTTTGCGATGGGGCTAACCGCCAAGAGCACGGCAATGGTAGATGGCCAGCAGGAGCTGAGTCTTCCTCAGCGTGAAGCCGCCTTTTTCTACGGCCTGTTTCTCCGCGGCCATCCCCCGGAAGAGATCCGCCGTGACATTGATGTTCCGCGGGAAGTGCTGCTGAAGTGGCATCGCTACGCCGAACGCGAGCCCGCCGAGCGCGACCTCTACCAGCGCATGCTCGCCTACCGGAAGCACGTGCTAGCCATCTTTGATTCTCTCCTCCAGCAGGAAAACTTCTCGACCGAACGCATTCAGTAAGCCCAGGTGGCTCCCAAGGCGCTTGAGCCGCGCTGCCCCTCAAAGAAAAAGGCCTCTGGTTGCGTCGGGGTTATTCTGCAGCCAGAGGCTGTCCCGAGTCTCTCGGGATTGCGTTGGGCTGCGCCGCTAGTTGAGGATCACGCTGACACTGCCTTTTCGGCGCGGACGGCGAAGCGCTTTTCGAGCTTGGCCAGCTTCTCGGTGACACCGGTGTATTCGAGTTCGGCCATGGGCAGCATGGCCGGGCCGCTGAAGCCCTGCCGAGCCCCAGCTCCGGCCGCCCTCGACGGTGATAGGGCACAAGCTTTTCCACCTTTGGAACCTCTCCGTTCCACCGGGCATGCGCGAGCATCCGGGGAGCTCAAGTCATGCCGGTGCCGTTCCAACTTCTTGGAACAAGGCGAGCCACAGGACGAGCCTTTTTCGTCACGGGTCCCGATGTTTCGGGATGCGGAACACCGATCTTCCTGAGGGCTCTCGAAGGCATCAAAAGGAATGTATAGAAGCATCAAGTTGGAGCGGCACTGGCCCTAAGCAAGTCTTCGGCAGCCTTTTCAATTTCACCAATCCATTTTTCGGCGGCGGAACGGGCCTGGTCGAGGAACGAGGGGTCGAGAAGCAGGGCGCAGCGCTCGACGAACGGCGCTGAAGGGGGGGCATGCTGCGCGCCAACCTCACCCGGCCGCGGCGGCTTGGGCACCGCCACCGTCATGGCGTAGCTTTTGACGTCGCTCTCAAATTGCTCGCGGTCTTGGGCCTCCCAGCCAAGCTCGGACGCCAGAGCGAGGAAAAAATCTTTCCGAAATTGATGCTCGCTCTTCCGGTCTGGAGCAGCGATCTCCTTCAGCTTTTTTTCGAGGAAGTAACGCGGCAGCCGGGCGAGCGTGCTGGCCGAAAGCGCAACCAGAAGCTCGCGGCTGATCGAGGCAATAAGCTCGCGGTATTGAGCGGGATCGGCCCGCAACGCCTGCCGATCAAACCTCTTCACGTAGGCGTCGATAAGTCGCGGCGCCACGCGCTCCCGTTCGAGATACTCCAGCATCATTCGAGCCAGGCGCTGCGGCTCGGGCATGCCCGCGTCGGGCGAACCAGTGCGTCCTTGCTTCTTGCCCATCGCCAAGGATTCATCCTGAGGGATTCATCGGGAAGGACTGTACGGCCCCGGCCTGCTGCCGTCAAGGTTGCCGCCGCAAACAAACCTGTGCCCCGTGGGCGGAGCAGGGACGGCCCAGTCCCTTTTGGTTGATCGCGGTTCGCCCCGCCACGCCGGGGCTCAGTGCACGGGCTGCGCCGGGAGGGGCACCGGCGGCTTGGTTTCCGACGGCCGCGGCTGCGCGCCCGCTGCGACGGGCTCGAATTTGCCGAGGATGGTCTCGAGCGCTTCGGCGATGCTCTTGACGAAGTGCAGGTTCAGCCCCTCGAGCAAGTGAGCCGGCAAGTCTTGCCGCACGTTGGGTTCGTTATCCTTGGGCAGGATTACCTCTTTGATCCCCGCCCGTCGCGCGGCCAGCACCTTTTCCTTGATCCCGCCCACCGGCAGCACCTGCCCGCTCAGGGTGATTTCTCCCGTCATGGCGACCCGGGGACGGACCTTCCGGTTCGCCAGAAGGGAAACGAGCGCCGTTACCATCGTGAGGCCAGCCGAGGGGCCATCCTTGGGAACAGCGCCGGCCGGGACGTGAATGTGCAGGTCGGATTCCTTGAAGAAGTTGGGATCAATGCCCAGCGATTCGGCATTCGACCGCACCCAGGTCAGCGCCGCTTGCATGGACTCCTGCATGACCTCGCCCACCGAGCCGGTGACGGTAAACTGCTTGCTGCCCGGCATGCGGTTGGCTTCGACAAAGAGAATGTCGCCGCCGGCTGGTGTCCAGGCCACCCCAACCACCACGCCCGGTCGCTGGACACGTTCCTCCACCTCGGTGTCCAAGCGGAAGCGTGGCACGCCCAGCAGGGCTCGCACCACTGCCGGCGTCACGTGGAGGACGCCCTCGCCGTCGTGCTTGAGTTTGCTTTGGTCCTCAGCCAGTTCGGGATGGTCGCCGACGACAGGCTTGCCCTCGACGATGGCCCGCGCTTGCTTGCGACAGACAGTGGCGATTTCGCGTTCCAGGTTGCGCACGCCGGCCTCACGGGTGAAGCTGCGGATGATTTCGCTGATCGCCTCATCGGTGAAGCGAATCGCCCGGCCATCCTGAAGGCCATGCTCCTTCGCCTGCTTCGGGACAAGATACTTCTGGGCGATGTGCACCTTCTCTTCTTCGGTGTAGCCGGGGAGTTCGATCAACTCCATGCGGTCGCGGAGCGGCTCCGGAATCGGATCGGTGTAGTTTGCCGTCGTGATAAAGAACACCTTGGAGAGATCAAAGGGTATGTCGAGATAGTGGTCATGGAAACGGAAGTTCTGTTCCGGGTCCAAGACCTCAAGCAACGCGGAAGCCGGATCGCCGCGGAAATCGCGCCCGAGCTTGTCAATCTCGTCGAGCATGTAAACGGGATCGTTCGATTCGGCGCGACGGAGGCCCTGGATGATCTGCCCGGGCAAGGCGCCGATATAAGTGCGGCGGTGGCCGCGAATTTCGGCTTCATCGTGAATGCCGCCGAGCGAAATACGGACAAATTTCCGCCCCAAGGCCTGAGCAATGGATTTTCCGAGCGAGGTCTTGCCCACGCCGGGCGGCCCGACGAAGCAGAGGATGGGACCCTTCATCGCCGGTTGCAGCTTTTTGACAGCCAGGTAATCCAGGATGCGCTCCTTGACCTTTTCCAGGTCGTAGTGATCCTCGTCCAGCACCAGGCGGGCGTTGGCCACGTCAATGTCGGCTGAGCCGGTAGATTTCGACCAGGGCACCGCCACCAGCCAGTCGAGATAGGTGCGGGCCACCATGTACTCGGCGGCCGCGGGCGACATCTTCTCCAGCCGCTTCAGCTCGCGCTGCGCTTCCTTCTTGACCTCCTCCGGCATCCCGGCTTCTTCAATTTTCTGCCGCAGCTCTTCCATTTCCCGCTGGGTGTCGTCCAGTTCGCCCAGCTCTTTTTGGATCGCCTTCATCTGCTCGCGCAGGAAATATTCGCGCTGGTTCTGGTTCACCTGGTCCTGCACCTGCGACTGGAGCTTGCTGCGGAGCTGAAGCACCTCGACTTCCTTGCTCAGTTCCCGATGCAGCCGTTCGAGCCGGGTCTTTACCTCCAGAGTTTCCAGCAACTCTTGCCTCAGCGTGGTGGAAAGCGAGGGGAGCGTCGAGGCAACGAAGTCGGCCAAGAGGCCGGGATCGTCCATGTTCAGGACCACGGTTTGCAGGTCATCGGAAAGTTGCGGGGTGAGAGAAACCACTTCCTGGAAGAGTTGTTGCACGTTTCGCACCAGCGCTTCAAAAGGAGCGGCGCTTTCGCCCGGCGGCACGTCCGCCAGCTTTTCCATCCTGGCTCGAATGAAGGGTTCAAATTGCAGGAATTCGCGGATGCGGACACGCTCGAATCCCTCAACGAAGATGAAGAGATTGTTGTTGGGCATCCGGATCACTTTGTGAACCATCGCTGCCGTGCCCGTGGAGAAAAGGTCCGTCGGGCCGGGAGCTTCCACCCGCGGATCGCGCTGGGCGACTATGGCGATGACCTTTTCCTCGCTTGCGAGCGAGTTGATCAGGGCGACCGAGCTTTCCCGTCCTACCGTCAGAGGCAGCACGGCCTGCGGGAAGAGCACCGTGTCGCGCACAGGGAGCACGGCCAGGTCTTCCGGGACATGAATTCGTCTGTCGGTCATGATACCCTCGCGCGCGGCGATTCTATCTTAACACTCAAAAACGTCGGACATCGAAGGCTATACTGCGCCTGCTTGTCTGTACCCCGATAATATGATGCTCATGCTAGCAGAAAGGTTGCGGACTTTTTGCTCATGTTTAGATCCATGACCGCCCGTTCTGCTATCCGTCCTACGTGGTCTGGGAGCGTTTGGCCGCGCTTATCTTCGTATTTTCTTCGCCCATTTTAACTTGACAGGGGTTGGCCGGGGTGGGACAATTTTTGGCGTTCAGGCGACCCTCAGCCCCTGGCCAGCCGTGTCCGGGGGTTTCAAGCAGAGAAAGGGCTGCGTCAGCTCACCGTGCGCAGGTCTCTCGAATGTTAAAAGGAGTCCAGGAAGCGATCTCTCAAGTGATCGGCCAGGAGCGAGCCAAGCCGGAGGACCGACGGACAAACCTCTGGATCGGAGCGGTGGTCCTGGGGACTGTGCTGGTCATTGGCATGCTCATGTTTCTCGCCTTCCGTTAGTTTGCCCCCGTGCATCCGCGCTTCCGGAAGGCACAGCCAGGGGGGAAGACTGCCCAGGTGGGCCGGGGAGACTTCTCTTCCCCGGTTTCCTATGCCCGGAGAGGATAACTCCCAATTACAAAGGCGACGGCATCTTCTCGAATGGTCAGGCGGCCATCGAGTTGGGCGTCTTCGACCGCATCCAGAATCTCGGCAAAGCGCGGCCCGGGCGGATAGCCCAGCGCGATCAAATCATCTCCCGTCAGGAGTCGGCGCAGGCGCAACTCTTCCGGGGGCGTCCTGGCCAAGAAATCCTTCACAAACCGCCACGCGCTCAAATCGCCATGGCTGGCCAGGCAATCAAGCCGGTGCAGCTCCAAATGCTCTTCAAAGCGGTTCATGCGGGCAAAGCGCTTGAGCGTTGCCGGACGCATCTGGAAGACATCTTTGAACCGGAGATGATGGCGCACGAGCGCCATGACCTGATCGATCTCATCGCTCGAAAGCCGGAGCCGGCGGCCGATCACCTCCGCCATGACTGCGCCGACCTCGGTATGATTGTCAAAGCGAATGCGGTCGGCGATTCGAAACGTCGGCGGCTTTCCCACATCATGGAGCAGGACGCCCAGGGCCAGGGGCGTGGTGGGGTGGTCGAGCATGTTCAGCATCAGCAGGGTGTGAATCCAGACGTCGCCCTCAGGATGAAACTCCGCCGGCTGCTGGCAACCCTTCAATTTGGCGACCTCGGGCAGGAGCACGGCCAGCAGGCCGGTTTCCTCAAGCAGTTCAAAACCTCGCCGGGCCGCTCCCTCGGTCAAAATCTTGAGGATCTCGTCGCGAATTCGCTCCGCCGAAATCTGGGTGATCTCCGAGTGCAGCTTAGCGATGGCGGCGAACGTTTGCGGCTCAATCTGGTAGCCAAAGCGGGCGGCGAAGCGCACGGCTCGCAGCATGCGGAGTTTGTCTTCCTTGAAGCGCTCGTCGGGGGCACCGATCGCCCGGATGAGGCAAGCCTTCAGGTCAGCCTGCCCTTCGACAAAGTCAAGCACCTGGCCGGTTTGGATATCCATAAGCAGGCCGTTGATGGTGAAATCGCGGCGGCGGACATCCTCCTCCGGCGAGCGCGCGAACTCGACCCGATCCGGGTGCCGGCCGTCCGTGTAGCCGACATCCGAGCGAAAGGTGGCAGCCTCAACTTCCGCCTCGCCCGCCTGCACGAGGATGACGCCAAACCGCGCGCCCACGCCCAGCGACCCGGGGAAGAGGGCCTGGATGCGCTCCGGGGCGGCGTCAGTGGCCACATCATAGTCTTCCGGCTCGCGCCCCAACACCAAGTCGCGCACACACCCGCCCACCAGATAGGCCTGGTGGCCGGCCTCGTGGAGCACACGGCAAATCTGGTCGGCAAGTTCGCGCGGAGTCATGCCTTGATTATGGGCCACGGCGGGCACAGTGGCAAAGTGGTAAGGGCACAGGTGACAGGTAACAGGGGTCAGGGGCACTTTGGGGTTCCGGTCAACCTGTTTGCCTCCCTGCTTCCCTGCCTCTTTTCGATTTTCGAGTTTCGTTATTCGTCTCTTGAACGGTGCAGCGAGCCGCCAAGTTGAATCTTCGAAAAGCCGAAGCGCTCGCGGATTTTGTCGGCGGCACGGGTCAGCTTGGCCATGCGCTCGCGCCGGGCGGCGTCCATCAAAGAGATCTGGCCGCCCTCCCCCGATTCAGGCTTGCGGGTCAACCGGCTCAAATGGACTCCCAGCAGGCGTACCCTTTGCTTCCGGTCCCAGTGGCGCTCGAACTGCCGGCGAACGCTCGCATAGATGGCGGCGTCGAGCTCGGTTGGTTCTGGAAGCGTTTGAGCGCGGGTATGGGTGCGAAAGCTCGAGTAGCGGAGAATCAGTGTCACCGTCCGGGCGAAGAGCTTTTCGTCGCGCAAGCGCTTGCCCACTTTTTGCGCGAGATAGGAGAGGGTGGCGTCGAGTTCCCGCTCGTCATCGGTGTCTTGAGCGAAGGTATAGTGGTTCGAAAGCGATTTAGGTTCGGCGTCCACATAGAATTCATAAGCATCCTCGCCACGGGCTTTGCGAAAGAGCGCCGAGCCCCACTCGCCGAATACCTCTTCGAGCCGCTCGCGGGGAATGGCAGCCAACTGCCCGACGGTTGCGATGCCGAGTTGGTTGAGGGCGCGTTCGGTAACCGGCCCGATGCCCGGGATTCTACGCACGCCAAGCGGTGCCAGGAAGGCGGCTTCCGCGCCGGCAGGCACCCAGAGGAGCCCGCCGGGCTTGGCCGCATCGGAAGCGACCTTGGCCACCAGCCGCGTCGCCGCGAGACCCATCGAGCAGGGCAACTGTGTCTTTGTCCAGATTTCCTGTCGCAAGCGATGGGCGGCAGAAAGCGCCGGGCCGTGGAGCCGCTCGGTGCCGGTGAGGTCAAGGTAGCCCTCGTCAATCGAAGTCATTTCGACAACCGGGGAGTAGCTTTGGAGAATGCGGTAGATCTTGTCCGACCATTCGCTGTAGCGCTCGTGGTTCCCCGAAAGGAAGATGCCATGCGGGCATAGGCGCCCGGCGGTGCGCAACGGCATGGCGGAGTGGACGCCGAACTTGCGCGCTTCATAGCTGGCCGCGGAAACGACGCCGCGCTGGTCCGGCCGCCCTCCGACGATCACCGCCTTCCCCTTCAAGTTCGGATCATAGAGCTCCTCGACGGAAACGAAGAAGGCATCCATGTCCACGTGCAGGATGGAGGCAGAGGAGGTTGAGGAAGTAAAGGAGGTAGAGGAGTCCGGGGCACCATCCACATTGGTGTCGTGCTTGGCGCGGAAACGGGCCAGCTTTGGCATTGTTCGTCGAAAAGCGAAAGTCGAAAATCGAAAACCGACCACAACGTTGTCTCAGGATCTCGTTTTTCGATTTTCGAGTATCGTTTGTTGGCTACAGCCTCTCGGCGCTGAGCACCCGCGGGATGCCAGCCAAATCGGGCCGCACGCGAAGGCTCTTCCATCCTTCTCGCACCAGTGCGATGGCTTTTTCCGAAGCGCCGTAACCCAGCTCGAGGGCAAGCAACCCGCCTGGCCGCAACCGCGCTCCCGCCTGCTCGATGAGCGGAGCATAGAGTTCCAGGCCATTCTCGCCCGAAAAGAGAGCTTGCGCCGGCTCGTGCTCGCGCACCTCGCGCGGGAGCAAGGCAGCCTCCTCCCGCCCCACGTACGGAGGGTTCGAAACAACCGCGTCCAAAAGCGGTTTCGTCGCCGAAGCCATCAACCCATCGAGAAGGTTGCATGCAAGAAAGCGCACCCGCCGGGCGACGCCCAGGCGCTCGGCATTCCGCCGGGCCAGCGCGAGCGCCTGAAGGCTGGTGTCGGTCGAGAATATTTCCGCCTCGGGCAACTCATGAGCCAGCGCGATGGCAAGGCAACCGCTGCCGGTGCCGACATCCGCCAGGCGAAGTGGCCGGCCGGCCACCGAGGATTTCCAACGTTGGCTGGCGAGCCATTCGAGCACCGTTTCCACGACGTGCTCGGTTTCCGGCCGGGGAATAAAAACGCCGGGCTCGACGAGAAGGTCAAGACCCCAGAATTCCTGATGGCCGGTGAGGTATTGGGTGGGCGTGCCGGCAGCGCGCTCGCTGACAAGCGAAAAAAAACGCCGCTCCTCTTCCCGGCTCAGTTCGCATTCCGGATGGGAGTGAAGGTAGGTGCGATCCCTTTCGAGCGTGTGCATCAAGAGCAGCTCGGCCGCAAGCCCCGAGGAGGGAACCCCGGCCGTGGTGAGCTGGGCCAGCGCTTTTTGGAATGCCGTGCGAAGGTTCATGGCTATGCCGGGGCAACAGCGATGGGAAGGGTCACGCACTTCACCGGTGGCGGCTCGGACCCGGTTCCTCATCAAGGTCGCCGGTCATGCTTCTACAAGCTCTTGCTTCAACCGCTCGGCGTGGTAGTGGGTCACGAGCGCGTCAAGGAGAGAAGCGAGCCTGCCGTCCATGACCTCATTCAACTGGTGGAGGGTCAAGCCGATGCGGTGGTCGGTCACGCGGTTTTGCGGAAAATTGTAGGTGCGGATTTTCTCCGAGCGGTCACCGGACTTGATTTGGCCGCGCCGCTCAGCGGCGATCGCCTGTTGTTGCTTTTCCCGCTCGAACTCATAGAGGCGCGCCCTCAAGACGCGCATCGCCTTGGCCTTGTTCTTGGTCTGCGACTTCTCATCCTGCTGGCTGACCACGATCCCGGTCGGCAAATGGGTGATGCGCACGGCCGAATAAGTGGTATTCACGGACTGCCCGCCCGGGCCGGAAGAACAAAAGGTGTCGATGCGGATATCTTTGGGGTCAATCTGTATGTCAATCTCTTCCGCCTCGGGAAGCACCGCCACCGTGGCCGCCGAGGTGTGGACGCGCCCCTGCTGTTCCGTCTGCGGCACGCGCTGGACGCGGTGCACACCCGACTCATATTTCAGCTTGGAATAAACCTTCTCGCCCTGGATCGAGCCCACCACTTCCTTCAGGCCGCCGACGGCCGAGGCGCTGGAGTTGAGCACCTCGACTCGCCAGCCCTGCGATTCGGCATAGCGTGAATACATGCGGAAGAGTTCCTGGGCAAAGAGGCTTGCTTCATCGCCGCCTGTCCCGGCGCGGATTTCGAGGATGACGTTTTTCTCGTCGTTTGGGTCTTTGGGCAGGAGCAGGAGCTTCAGTTCGCGCTCGACAGCATCCTTATCCTCCTGAAGTTCGGAGATTTCGTCTTCGGCCACATTTTTGAATTCAGGGTCCTCGAGCAGAATTTTGGCCTCCCGTAGTTCCCTCTCGATTGCCTTCCACTCGCGATATTTCTCCACTACCGGGCGTATCTCCGCATGCGTGCGTGCGAGCTTCTGGTAACGCGCGCTGTCGGCCAGGACAGCCGGCGAGGAGAGCTGCCCGGTGATCTCGTCGTAGCGCGCCTCAATCTGTTTCAGTTTTTCGAAAAGGCTCAGTGTTGCCATTGCCACTCACCTATCCCCGTCAACCCCCTTCAGCCAATGACCGGCTGGAAGCCCTGGCGTCGTTCCCACTCCATCGCGCCGCAGAGGGCGTGGATGGCCACCTGAAGCTGCCGGTCGTCCGGCCGGCGGGTGGTCAGCCGCTGGGTCCAAAGACCCGGGGCGGCCACCACCGTCCAGAAAAACCCTTGCCGCCGGGCAGCGAGTCGAATGATTTCGTAGCTCAGCCCGGCAATCACCGGCAGCAGCGCGATGCGAGCGATCAACCGCGGTGCAAAAGTCGAAAACGGGATAAGCATATAAAGCAGCATCGCGATGACCATCACGGTCAGCAAAAAACTGGTGCCGCAGCGCGGGTGAAAACGAGGGAAGCGCCGCGCACTTTCGACCGCCACCGGCTGCCCCGACTCATAGTTGAATACCACTTGGTGCTCGGCCCCGTGATAGGAGAAAACGCGACGTATCTCCCGCGCCAGCGAAAGGGAAGCCACAAATCCCAAGAAGATAAAAATCCGGAGCAGCCCATCCACCAGATTCAGGCCGAGCCACCCGTGGAGGGCGGGAATGCGGTCGCCCACCCACGTGGCTGCCGCCAGCGGCACAAACTTGTATAACCCAACAAAGAAGCCAATCGAGATTACCAGGTTCAGCGCCATCCACCAGTTCGAAATACGCTTCGGCGGTCCGCCCGCCGCTTCCTTTTCGGCCGGCCTGCCGTCTTCCTCGAGAGCCACATCAGCGGAGAAACGCAGGGCGCGCAGGCCGAGCACCATCGCCTGGCCAAGCGTACCGAGGCCGCGCAGGATCGGCCAGCCCCAGATCCTGTTTCGCTCCGAGGGCCTCACGATTTTTGCTGTCTGCGCCTGAATCTCGCCCTTCGGCTTGCGGACGGCAACGCAATAGCTATGCGGCGCGCGCATCATCACTCCTTCGATGACCGCCTGCCCGCCGACCAGGGCTTCCGAAGGCCTTGCCGGCGAATCCTCCGGATGGCCAGCCCCGCCGACGGCGGGGCCAGTAGGAACTTCTTCCGCGGTGATCACTTGCCAGGGTAGCAATAGCGCCCCGAACAGCATGCGAAAGCGAATTTGTGCGTGCTTTCTCATAAAACCTTGAAAAAACCCGAGAAAGGAGAGTGGGGATCGTTCCCGTTCCTGGTGGGAACGCGCGCTGCGGTCGCTAATGGAAGCTTCGGCTGCGGAACATGCCACTCACAGAATACCTGCCACGCACCCAGAAGTCAAACTGAACGCGGGTGGGCCGTAAACCCCTCCCTTTGCGCCAGCCGATAGCTCGTGCTAGATTCGGCAACCATGAAGTTGCGGCGGCCAAGCCTCACGCAATGGATCTTTATCGGGATGGCTGTGGGGGTCGTGGTGGGCCATTTTTCCCCGGATACGGCCGCCAGTCTGCGCGTGTTGAGCCAAATTTTTTTGCGGCTGATCAAATCCATCATTGCGCCGCTCATTTTTGCCACCCTGGTGGTGGGAATTGCCGGGGCGGGCGATTTCAGAAAGATTGGCCGGCTGGGGTTGAAGGCGCTCATCTATTTCGAAGTGGTCACGACGCTGGCGCTGTTCATCGGTCTTGCCGCCGTCAACCTGATTGAGCCGGGAGTGGGCGTAAATCTTCAGGTTGCCCCCCACGAAGAGGCGATTGCCGCTCAAAAACAGTCCGCCACCGAAATCATCACCCACATCTTTCCGACCAGCATTCTGGACGCGATGGCCCGCGGCGACGTTTTGCAGATCGTCGTGTTTTCGATTTTGTTCGCCGCGGCATGCTCGGCCATCGGCCAGAAGGCCAGGCCGGTCACGGACTTTTTGGGCGGGGTGGCCGAGGTCATGTTCCGGTACACCGCCTACGTCATGAAGTACGCCCCCATCGGGGTCGGGGCAGCCATCGCCGTGACGGTGGGAAGCAAAGGCCTTGGCGTTCTGAAGAACCTCGGTTTGCTGATCATTACGTTGTATGTTGCGCTGGCTTTCTTCATCGTGTTCGTTCTGGGGACAATCTGCCTGGTAGCGCGCGTGCCGATCGGTCGGTTCTTGCGGGCTGTCAAGGAGCCGGTGCTGATCGCGTTTTCGACCACCTCGAGTGAAGCCGCCCTGCCGCTGGCCATGGAGCGAATGGAAGAGCTGGGCATTCCCCGGCGGATTGTCAGTTTTGTCATCCCCACCGGGTACAGCTTCAACCTCGACGGCACCACGCTCTACCTCTCGCTGGCGTCCATTTTCGTGGCGCAGGCGGCGGGGGTCCATCTCACTCTCGGCCAGCAGCTCATCATGATGCTGACGCTGATGCTGACGAGCAAAGGGGTGGCCGGCGTGCCACGCGCGGCGTTGGTGATTCTGGCCGGAACGCTCGCTTCGTTCCACCTGCCCATTGAAGGCGTGGCCGTGATCCTGGGAGTGGATGAACTGATGGATATGGGCCGCACCGCGGTGAACGTCTTGGGAAATTGCCTGGCGAGCGTCGTGATGGCGCGCTGGGAAGGGGAATTCCGGCCCGGTGGCGAGCCGGCGAACCTGGTGAGAGCCTCATGAGACGCACCACGAGCGCCGTATCGGGCTTGGTTGTGCTCGCGTTTGTGGCGGGCTGGTACGTAGGCCATTCCGGCACGCCCGACCAACGGGCGCTTCCGCTGCCAGCGGGCGCGAGCGTCGAGAGCTGCTTCTCACCGGGCGGCGAGTGTACCGCGGTGATTGTAGCCGCGCTCGATGATGCGCGGCGATCGGTCCGCATGCAGGCTTATTCCTTTACCTCGGCGCGGATTGCTCAGGCGCTCGTCGAAGCTCACCGCCGTGATATCTCGACGGAAATCATCCTCGACAAGTCGCAGGTAAGCGAGCGGTATTCGGCGGCCGACTTCACTTCCCGGGCCGGCATTCCCACGTTCATTGACGCCGAGCACGCCATTGCCCACAACAAAGTCATCATCCTGGACGGAAGCACCGTGATCACGGGGTCGTTCAACTTCACCAAGGCGGCCGAGGAACGGAACGCAGAGAATGTGTTGATCCTTCGCGACCAGCCGGAGCTGGCCGCGCAATACCTGGCAAACTACGAAACCCACCGTGAGCACTCACAGCCGTATGCGCGCTAGTTTGGGGTTGAATTCTTGAAGGAGGTTCGTTCAGCTCCGAGGCCACCACCTCGGGACGCAAATCCTCCGGTAACTCCCCAGGCAGGTGCCTGGGGGCTCAACGTAGCCGCCAAGATCGGCTGGATACCGGAAGGGTACCTGTCCTACATGGCGAGGAGTTCTTGCGGGACGAGCCGGCGAGTGATCGGATCGACGGCGAAGCCGAGGCTTTCAAGAGCGGTAGCGCCCAGCAGGTGGCCGTCGCCGGGTTCCGCAACGACGAGAGTCACGTTGGCCTCGTCGCCATCGAGTCGCAGCACCGCACCTGCTGTTTCGCGTTCCACCGTGCGTCCGTCAGCAACCGGGAATGAACGGCGACGCAGCCGCGGCACCCCAAGCTGCTCGATGATTTCACGCGGCACCCAGGTCAATGTCGCGCCCGTACCCACCAACAACTCGGCGTCGGCGCCGCGCGGGCTCGCTCGGGTGGGCAACCGTCACTCCAACCGAGAACTGCCCCATTTCTCCTCCTGGCAATGATTCTACACGCGCAGAGCTAGATGCGGCGCTGGATATTGGGAAAATTCTCCCAGACTTTGATGCCGCAAAAATGGGAACCTTCGGTGCAGATGGGGGTGGTGATTCCAGCGCGGATGTAACAAGGCGGGCCGAGCCAGCGGGCAATTTCCGGATGGATGCGGCCGATCTGCTCGAGCTCATCCATCGAAGCCGAATAGATTTCTTCCTGGGCGTTGAAGCAGGTCCGCATCGTCCACTTGTGGAGCAAATGGAGCAGCGAACCGGACTCGACCAGCCGGATGGCCTTGGCGTTGGGCAGGAGGTAGAGGGCAAATTCGGGCGGCACGCCCCGGTCGAGCAGATCGTTCTTGGCCGCCCAGGCATCGTGCATGGCTTGCTCGAACCGTTCGCGCGCCCGCGGGTTGCTGCGAATGAGCCCCGGCATAACGAAGTCGGGCTCGCGCGTATCCGCCAGGACGAGCATGGGCCGCGAGGCGGGCACCATGCGGTGCCGCTGATCCTGGCTATCGGCGGTGTGACTGATTTTCTTGAAAAAGGTGTAGTGAGCATGCTGAAGCGCGCGCATCATCGGTGAATGCACGCCGATGTTCAAGGTCTCCAGCCGGTAGGGATTCCGCGCCGGATTCAGCAGCCGGTCGAGCGCCTCGCCGTCGCTGCATTCGGCCTCGCTAATGCCCAACACCGCCCGAAACGCCTGAGCCACGACCCGACCGGCATGGGGCGAAAAATCCACCAGCTTGGAAACGCGCCCTGCGAGCTGGCCGTCGAACTCGGCAAGGGCAGAGCTCTGCTTCCCCGCCCAACGCCATTCCGGAATCTCCTCTTCGGCAAGCGGTGAGTTGAGGAAGCGCTCAAAAAATTGCGAGTCCACTTCTTTGACCCGCTCGACCATTTCGCCCACGACCTGCTGCGCTTCGTGGGGTGTGTCCCCGGCAGCGACCATGCGCCAGAGCCGGTGGAGCACGATGCCGGAGAGGGTGTGCACCAGGGTGGTAAAGGCCGCCACCGGCAAGACGTACCGCGCCACCTCGATGGCTTTCTTCTCTGCCAGCCGCTCGACCTTCTGCCCCCGCCGGGGATGGGACATCGAGGAAAGATGCCAGATTTCAGCGAGAACCTTCCGCGCGTCTTCTCGGAGCAAGGCCGTCAGCTCGCGGTACGACTTCCACGCCCGGGCCACCGCCTGTTCGTAAACCGCCTTGGCGGCAGGAGCGAGTGGGGGCACAAACGCCTGCACGCGATCGAGCCGGACGTAGCGCTGGCTCTGTTGCTCGGAATTATAAAAAGGATGGCTGTGGAGAAAGCTCCAGACAAACTGCCGCGAGACGTTTTCGAGGCCGAATTCGAAGTGGGCGTGCTGATAGACGGTGTGGTGGCCGCCATAAAAGGTGGCCGCGCCGATGGTCAAGCGCTGCTTATCACTCACTTGGTCGGGCGTGACGATACTGGGCGAGTAGCAGGTGCGCGCGGCGGCAATCGCCGAATCATACGGCCGGGCAAAGTAATTGCGTAGCGTGACGCGCGGGGGAAAGGTTTCGACGCTGGGACAGGCTGGGACAGGAGTTGCCATCGAGTTGGGATGTCATTCTATATGAAAGCGTGCGTGGAAGCGCAGGAAATCTCCGTGCCAACCATCATGCAGGACGCTACGTAGCGGCGGCCTTCCGGCCAGCAGGTAGCTCGTGGAATCGGACAGTGCCCCGCTAAAAGCTGCCCGGCTGAAG
>DATBWB010000104.1 GCA_036514995.1 Candidatus Acidiferrales bacterium | reverse complement strand
CGCAGGCTTTCCTTTTCAATGCCGCGCCGGATGCCCGCCAGCACCTCGCGCGGAAGTATGCCTAACCGTTGGTGCAGGCGGTTCATGCGTGTTCCCTGGAGCTGAATACCCGCTAGGGTAGCAGAACCGCGTCGGCGTTTGAGTCAATTCCAATTCAGGTATGAGCCTGAACGAGGGTGGTGAGGGATGGGTGTGCATGTGGTTACGCCGCAGGGTTATCCACGGGGCCGCCGCCCGCCACTTTGAGGCGAGAGGCAGGCGACCCGGTGGATAACCCGTGTTCATGCGGCACGTTTGGATCGATAGTGGATGGATTGGAATAGTTTGTTTCTCGCTTCGTTGAGTCGGCGTGCGGCTTCGTTGTCGCTGATGGCGGTTGCGACCGAGTCCAGTTGAGTGAAGGTGATGCCGGGTTTGAGGAAGTCGTTGGCCTTGGGCAGTGATTTGAGTTTCTCGTAGGGCGTCATCATGTTTTTTTGCAGATAGCGTTTGCGTATCTTTCCCTTGGGATCAGTGATCGTTTCGGCGAAGAAGCAGGGGCGATGGAAGTTCACGTAGGGGTTAAGAAAGTCCTGGCAGAAGGAGTTGACCTGGGCGGCGAAGCGCTGCGGGATATGCTCGTAGCCGAGATGTTTGCGCACGATGGCCCCGTTCTTGGTCTCGGCCAAGCCGTTGTCGTTGCTGTGCCTGGGGCGCGACTTGGTGAACTCGATCCTGAGCTTGTCGAGCAGTTTGGCCACTTTGTAGTTGATGTACTCCGAGCCGTTGTCGGCATGAAAGCCCAGGACCGCGAAGGGAAAGCCCGCGAGGATCTGGCGCAGCACTGGCAGCAGGAAGGCCTCGGACAGTTGCTCGCAGGTGGCGACGATCTCGTACTGAGTGACGCAGTCCACGGCGTTGATGTGATAGAGCCCCTTGACGCCGTCCTGATCGCCCTGATGCACACTGTCGATGCGGATGAAGCCGGGGCGCCCGTCTGGGGTAGGCGCGCGGCGCTGCCCGATGGGCAGGGCATAGCCGCGGGTCTTGGTCCAGTGGGCTCGGGTGGCCTGGTAGCCGGCTTGGTGACGCAGGTTATACAGGTGGGCCACGGAGATTGTAGCGAGTCGCGCGTAGCGCATGTCGCCATACACGGCCCAGGCGCGCTGCATCAAGCATTTGGTGGCTGGCCCAGAGACGGTGTTGTGCAACGCATCAGTCTGCGCGAGCAGCTTCACGTCAGCGGCGGTGAATTTGCGTGCAAAGCCGACCGCCGGGGCGCGATAGCGCTTGGCAAGCGGCTCTCCCTTGAGGTGACGACTCACGAGCCGCTTGAGCTGCGCTCGCGAGTACTCCGTGACGCGTGCCAGATAACGCATCAGCACGCCCTTATCGGCCCGAACAAGCCGGCGGTAGGCAAAGCGCCCAAGCACTGCGGCAATGAAGCCGTAGCACTCGACATCGTTGTGGATGGGCTGGAATTTGACTTCAAGGGTCCCCTCCAAAAAAGCGCGCAATTGCGCCACCGTCTTGAGCCGAGTTTCGTTCATATCGATCACCATGTGGTGGATGATCGACCCAAACCTCATGCTTCAGGCTCATACCTCGTTGGAAATACGATCCCGCCTTCAGGCTCATACCATATTGGAATAGACTTGTACTTGACTTCTGTCTTCTACTATGTTCAACTTAAGATGAATATAGGACAAAGCCATGAACATCACCATCAATGCCAAACAACTTCGTGCGTCGCTGCCGAAACTGGTTGAGTCGGTGAGACGGGGTGCGCGATACACCGTGCTTTACCGCAGCCGCCGCGCGTTTCAGATAGTACCGGTTGACGAAGCAGATATGCCGCGCGGCACCCTGCAAGCCGATCCACTGTATCGCGCCAAGGCGGTGGGCAAGTCGGTCGATGGAAAGACTGCCGCTGACCACGATGCCAGCCTATACGGCGGATGAGAAATCTTTTCGTTGACACTGCGGGCTGGGTGGCCTGCGCCGACGCCGGGGATCCGTCGCACGGGTCCGCGTGTGAGGCGCGCGATGCGGTGCTGGAGCAGGGCGCGTTGTTGGTAACGACGGATTACGTCATGGACGAAACGCTGACGCTCATCCGGATGCGTCTGGGCTTGCCGGCCGCAAGAGCATGGTGGGAGCAGGTCGAAGGCAGTTCGCGGGTACGGTGGGAATGGGTCGGGATGGAGCGCGCGGAGAAGGCGCGAAAGGCGTTCTTTCGCTTCCGTGACAAGAATTACTCCTTCACGGACTGCACGAGCTTCGTGGTGATGCAGGAATTGCGGCTCAAAGTGGCGCTGACCACGGACCGCCATTTCGGCC
>DATBWB010000103.1 GCA_036514995.1 Candidatus Acidiferrales bacterium | reverse complement strand
CCGCCGCGGCGGGCACAATAAGTTGGGACGGCACTAATCGGTCTGGCGTGCCGGCTCGGAGGGCGGTAGAGCGGCTTCGAAATGGCTCTGGATGGCGGCCAGTGTGCTCTCCACTTTCCGTTTCCAGTAGATGCGATATTCTTCGGGAACGCTTGTCTCGGAATAACGTTTGTAGGTTTCGCTCAGATAGCTGCGCAAGCGAACTCGCTTGGCTTCAAGCTCCAGGCTCCAGTCGTCCACTACCTTGCGAACGTGCTGGGCCAGTTGCCTGGCCTCCTCGGCCAGCCGGTCGTGCCATTCGTGGAGCTGTCGCAGGGAATCCACGTAGTCGCGGTTGTCCTTGACGATTCGGCGAGCGAGATATTTTCCTTCAAGGCGGATCAAGAAGTTAAACCAGCGATGCTGGCCGGAGAAGAGCCGGCCCACCGCGTCGTGCACGGAATAAAACTTTTTGGAAGCTTCGAAGATTCCCTTCTGAAGCTCGAGGGGAGAGATCTGATGCGATTGCACGACAGCGTGTTGCGCATCAAAGAGGTGCCACTGGCCCCAGCAAAGAACGCGGCCCTCTTTTTGCAGGCGCCGCGTCAGCGGCGGGCCGGGCACGGCGGTGAGGGCAAAGAATTGAGCGGTGTCGAGCCGCATCTCCCGGGAAAAGCGCAGGGTGTCATCGATGGTTTCGGCCGTATCGGCATCCGAGCCGAGCACGAACATGCCGTGGACCTTGATGCCGGCGCGGTGGTAGTTCTCAATCGCCTGGCGGTTGCGCTCGACGGTGGCATGCTTGTTGTAAAGTTTGAGCGTCTCGGCGTTGACGGACTCCAGACCGATGAAAACGGTGGAGCAATGGGAGCGTTTCATCAGCGCGAGCAGCTCCTTGTCCTGAGCTGATTCCACCCGGACCTGAGCAAACCAGCGCGGGAGGCGGATGCCTTCGCGCAGCACTCGCTCCAGGATGCGCTTGGTCCGGGCGCGGTTGGCGGCAAAGATGTCGTCGCCGAAAAAGAGCGTTTTGCGCGTCATCCGGAGAGTGTCTTGGAGCAAGGCAATGGTCGCGTCGTCATCGAGGAAACGAAACTGTTTTCCGAAGTTCTCAATCACCGAGCAGAATTCGCACTCGAACGGGCAACCGCGCGACGTGTTGACCACCATGTGGGTGATCTCGTCGAGCGTCTCGCGCGACAGCACCGGGAAGGGCAAGCGCGAAAGCTCTTCGCTCGAAAGAAAGGGCCGTTCGGCCGTCCGGCAAAACTCGCCGCCGGGGCCGTTGTAGCAGATGCCGGCCAGGTCCCGGAGCGAAGGGTTTTCAAAATCATCGTCAAAGCGATCGAGGAGTTCGGGAAAGGTATGGTCGCCTTCGTGAAGGACAACCACGTCGCCGAACTGCAATGCCTCTTCCGGCAGGGCGGTGGTGTGCGGCCCGCCAAAGACAATTTTCTGCCGAGGATTCATCTCCCGCAGGCGAGTGGCAAGCTCGTAGGATTGGTTGGCGGTCCGAGTGATGGCCGAGAGCCCTACTACATCCGACTCCGCCAGGCGTCGCCACTGCGCCGGCGTAAGTTTCTGTTTGGTGCCCTTATTGAATTCGGGGTCGAGCGAAACCACATCGCGGTAGCCGCCCGCCCGGCAAACCGCCTCCAGGATGGGCAACCCTCGCGCCGGCATCCGCAAAAGCGAATAGATGTCACGAGCGGGCTTGCCCTCGAGCCGGCCGTCCACCGTCGCTTCCAGCTCTACAAGCGTGATCGCAAGATTCTTGTTCACAGTTTTGCTCCCTCCCCGCAATCAGAGGCCCTCGTTGCCCTTCGACCTCTTCCAAAACTCGAAAGTGTACCATTTTGAACGCAAACGTGGCCAAACGGAAGCAAAAAAAGAGCCGGGCAAGGCGTATTTAGCAACTCGACCGGGCTGGCGGTGTTTCAGGGAGGAGCGAACGAAAGGGCTTTGGTTTTCCTCTGCACCCAGATTTCGACGGGCTTGGAATCCACGTCGTTGACGACCACTATAAAGCTGACCACGCCGGTCTTGCCTTCCACATCGGCAATCCTATAGCTCCGGATCTTGCCCCACGGGCTGTCATGGCCCCAGTCTTGCATGAAATCGTTGAAACTGTATTCAGGGGCAGGATTCCATTGCCCGTAGGCGCTTTCGAACTCCCCTGCCACAACCGTGTCCAAAAAGCGCGTCGTGATGCGCTTCTCCGGGTAGAAGCGGAATACCCGCCAGGCGAATGCGGCGATCACAAGCAAGGCGATCAGGACGATGACGGCTCGCCTGCGGCCGGGATGAGCCACCGGTTCCGGCTGCGTTTGAAACAGACTCATGCGCTCTATCGCTTTCCTATGGCAATCAGAAAGAGCCTATCACAGCAACCGTTTGCCCACTAGATTTGACGCTCAAAAAGCAGAACGGAAGCTCCTGCCATGATCACAGAAAACAGGAGCAGGAAGCCGACATCGGAATAGATCCCGACAAATCCGGTATTCTTCAAAAGCAGGTTTTTCAGGGCGTGGACGGCATAGGTGAAGGGGTCCGCCACCGAAAGCCATTTCAGCCAGGTGGGGAAACCCTGAGTGGGATAGATGGCGCCGCTTGGAAAAAACAACAGGGTGTTCAGAACCCCGAAAATCGCTCGCGGCACCAGCGGGTCGGAGACGCGCACCATCAGAAGGAACATGAAACTGATGAGCGCGGCTGAGGTTGCGCCGACCACCAGCAGCAGGTAGAGCAAGCGCACCGGATCATAGATTCCTGGAATGCCGGCAAGGAGCGACCCGATCAGGGTGAGGACCATGCCGGCCATGACTCCCTTGATGGTGCCCGCCAGGATGAGGCCCAGCACCAGCTCCGAGCGCTTGATGGGTGTGATGAGATAGCCCTCGTGAAGCCCCCGCGCCTTGTCGTCAATGAAGGTGATGCCGCCGGCGATCATCGCCACCACGAAAATGGCGAGCGAGATCGAGCCGGGCAAGAGATACTTCATGTATTCGATGTAAGGGTAGAGCTCGACAATCTGGAGCTGGATTTGCCGGACGAGCCGGGGATCGACTTCGGGTTTGTTGAGCGCCTCGGTGAGCTGAAGCATGCGTTCCTGCAAGGCGCTGGTCAGGAAATTGTCCGTGTTGTCCACGATGAAGCCGATGCGCGGCCGGTTTTGCTGGCCGACGCGACGGGAGAAACCGTCCGGGATATAGATCACGCCGTGGACTTTGCCGGAGCGAAGGTCGCCGACAGCCCGATCGACGCTCGCGTAATAGATCGGCAGGAATGTCCGCGGATTATTCTCGATGCCGGCAAAAAGCTCCCGCACCCGCCGCGCCTCGGCGCCGCGATCTTCGTCCACGACGGCGACCTCGACGTGCCTGATCTTTCCCCCGAAGGCGTTGCCCAGGATGACGAGCTGCATGAGGGGAAAAATCATGGAGCTGATCATGAGGGCCGGGCTGCGGAAGAATTTCCGCATGTCGCGTTCAATGATGGCCCAGATGCGGTGCAAGGCCCCCCCTACCGGTACAAATGGCTGATGTCGTACCCAAAACCTTCTTTGACCTCGTCGCGGAGGGCGCGGCCGGTATAGTGCATGAAGACATCGTCGAGGGTGGTGCTCTGGACAGAAAGCGACTTGACGGTAACCCCGTGTTGGCGGGCGCAATCCATCAGCGCCGCAACCGTCTTGCTCCCGTGGTGCGAACTGATGCGAAACGTCCCGTCGCGGGCGGTTACGCTCGCCACTTCCTCGAGCCGGCCGAGCTTTTCCAACCAATCGGCGGGGGTGCCCTCAAATTGCGCTTCCAGGATGTTTGTCCCCGGCACCGAAGCCTTGAGCCTTGCCGGCGTGTCCAGGACGACTAGCTTGCCGTGGTCCACAATGGCGACGCGGGCGCAGAGCCGGTCGGCTTCGTCCATGTAGTGGGTCGTGAGCAGGATGGTCAACGATTGCTCTTCTTTCATCTTGAGGATCATCTCCCAGACGGCGAGGCGCGAGGCCGGATCCAGCCCGGTGGTCGGCTCGTCAAGGAACAAGATCTTGGGATGGTGCACCAGGCCGCGGGCGATTTCCAGCCGCCTTCGCATGCCCCCGGAATAGTTCCGCACCAGCTCATGGCGAAAGGGGACCAGATCGACCAGCTCAAACAGGCCGGAAAAGAGTTTCTTGTGCTGCGCGGCGGGCACGCCGTAGAGCTTCGCGTGGATGAGAAGATTTTCTTCGGCGGTTAGTTCCGGGTCGGAAGTGATCGCCTGGGGGATGACACCAATGCACTGGCGCACCCCGTCGGGCTCCTTGAGGATGTCGTGGCCGTGCACTCGCGCCGTGCCGGAGGTCGGTACCACAAGCGTCGTCAGCATCCGAATCAGCGTGGTCTTCCCCGCGCCATTCGGACCCAGCAATCCGAACATTTCCCCCTCAGCCACGCTGAAACTGACGTCGCCCACGGCCACAAGATTGCCGAAATGTTTGGTGATGCGTTCGACTTCGATGGCGCCCATCTTCGCTGCCTAGCGAGTAAAGGGAAGGATTACTTCAGCCGTCATTCCGGTAGAAAGCCGGCGGCCCGGATTGTCCACGCGAACCTTGATCGAAAATGCCTTGACGTCGCGCTTGACGCGACTGACATCGCGTTGGGTGGCGAAGTCGGACTCCACGCCTTTGAAGAAAAGTTTGCCCGAAAGCAACTCGCCCGAAGGCAGGCGTACTTCGAGCTTGTCACCCAGCGCCAGCCGGCTGATGTAGCTCTCTTCCACATCCGCCTTGACCCAGAGATGGTTGAGGTCAATGATGGTTACGATCGGCGCGCCCGGCTGCACCACTTCTCCCTGCCGGGCAACCCGCACCGAAACCACCCCGGCGAGCGGCGAGAGGATCTGGGTGTAGCCGAGCCGGGTCTCGGCTTCCGCTTTCTGCGCCCGCGCTTGAGCCAGTTGCGCCCGCGTCGCGGCCAGGTCGCTTTGCCGCATCGCCACCTGTTGGCGGTTGGCCGCCGCCACCGCCAGAGCCGCCTGTTGCGCCTTGACCTGGTCGGTCAGTGATTGCACTCGCGCCCGGGAGGCTTTCATCGCCGCTTCCGCTCGATCGCGGTCCTGGGCTGAAACGACCTGCGCCTCAAAGAGTCCCTGGGCGCGCTGGAAGTCCAGTCCGGCCTGCTCGAAATCCGCCCGCGCCTCATCGAGTTGAGCGTGCGCCGCTGCCAAGGCTGCTTGCGCCTGCATCAACGAAGCACCGGTTTGCTCGTCGGACCAACGCAGGTCAGTGGTGGCGCTCGCAAGCTTCGCTTCCAAACTGCGGATGGTTGCCTCAGCCGATGTCAGTTGGGCCTTCAACTCCGGCTGGTCGAGCTGGGCAATAAGGTCGCCGTGCTTGACTTCATCGCCTTCGTCCACGGTGAGCCTTTCAATGCGGCCGAGTATCTTGGAACTGACGACCACGTCGTTGCCCGTCACGACGCCGGTCAGGACAATGTTTTTCTGGCGGGGAGAGTACACAAAATAGATGGCGAGGCTCGCCACCAGGATGCTGCCGATGAGGATGTAGAAGGGTTTCCGTTGTTGCATTCCACTCTCAGGCTCTTCGAAATAGCCCGTGCTCGATGAAATCAAAGACCGCTGCCTTGCGGCGGGCGACACTCTTGGGAGTGTAGGCATCTCGGCCCAGGACGCGCCTGAGCAGGGGCGCCGCCCCGAAGTAGAAGACCGTGACCGCGATCAAAGTCAGCACGGCGTTGCGCACATCCACCTTGCGAAATTCGCGGCGCTGGATGCCTTCTTCCACCACCCGCACCAGCCGGCGGTAGGCCGGCCGGAAATACCTCTGCACCATGTCGCCCAGCTCCCGCCCGCCACTCACCATCTCTCGCTGCAACAACCTGGGGTAATGGCGCCGCTGGTGAAGGAACTCAAAGTAGCTTTCCACATAGCGCAGCAGCTTGGCCCTCGGTCTCGCCTTCCCGTCGAGGCTTTTGCGAACGACCTCCATGAGCGGGTTGAAGTGGCTTTGGAGAACAGCCGTGTAAAGGCGCTCCTTGCTGCCGAAGTAGTAGTAGAGCAACGCCTTGTTGACGCCCGCGGCAGACGCGATTCGATCGGTGCGCGCGCCGGCTAAGCCTTGCTCGGCAAAGGCGCGTTCCGCCGCTGCCAGAATGCGGCGGGCAGAATCACCATCCGGGTTGGCTTTCGGGGTGGGCATCCTTTTAACTAACTGGTTAGTTTACTCAGCGGCGAGTGATTGTCAAGGCGAGCCGGCTCCACGCACGGCCTTGGCATGCTCGAGGAAGAGGGGAAATTCCCAGGAAGGCATACTGGAACGCCCGGCACCCATGACCGCCGGGCAAGCCGACCCCAGAATGAACCGTAACCCCACGAGGAAAGGAGACGGAACATGAGCCTCGCCCTGCTCGTCGTATTGCTGGTTACGGTTCCGTTGTTCGCCTGGGCCTATCTTCGTCTGCCGGCGTTCAGCGCCGGTGGTTTCCGGCAGTTCGGCGAACTTTGGCGCACCCGCCCCTGGGGAGCGCAGATCATCACCAACTTCTACGGCCTCGAAGTGGTTTTGGCTTTGTGGATGATTGAGGACGCGAGCGCCCGCCGGGCGTGGCCGCTGGCATTGCCTGCTCTCCTGGCGATGCCTGTCTTTGGCGCCATCCCCGCAACTCTCTATTTGCTCGTGCGCGAGCTTTGGCCGGGTGGCAGATAGCGAAAACCGCCGTCAGGGCTTGCCGGGTAACCTTCTTCAGGCCGCCAAGGTATTGTCCCCATTCTAGTGCCGTTCCAACTATTTTGGGCTAAGTTCTTCATGGACTCAGCACGTATGACTAACTATGTCGCTCCAGCTCGCTATTCTGCTCAATTAGTTGGAACGGCACTAGCCGGCAAGTGCCCCGCCCGCGCCGGAGGGG
>DATBWB010000102.1 GCA_036514995.1 Candidatus Acidiferrales bacterium | reverse complement strand
GTATTGTTTGTCCTGGAAGCGAAGTTTGTGAGCCATGGAGTTCTGGCAGTGGGAGGAGTGCTGGCAATGGTCTTTGGCGCGGTGATGCTGTTCGAATCGCCGGTACCGGAAATGGGCGTGCGCTGGGGCACGGCCATCTCGGTGGCGATCCCCTTTGCCGCAATCACGGTCTTTCTGCTGCGTCTGGTGCTGAAGTCCCGCGCCTGGAAGATGGCCGCCGGTGCAGAGGAAATGGTGGGGGAGATTGGCGAGGTGCGCCAGGCGATTGAGGGGGAAGGATTAGTTTTCATTCATGGCGAGAACTGGCGAGCCATCTCCGAGCAAAAAATTCCAGCGGGGATGAAGGTGCGAGTCGTAAGCGTCGAGGGACTAAAAGTGAGGGTGGAAGCCGTCTCGACTCAAGCCTCAACCTCATCCCAGCGGTCGAGTTAGATTCGAAAGGAGTCTCCTATGCAAGTGTTCAGCGTTTGGCAGATTGCGGCTGCATTGATCGTTCTGTTCTGGCTTCTCAATTCCATCAAGATTATCAAGGAGTGGGAGCGGGGAGTGATCCTGCGGCTCGGGCGGATGAGGCCCGTGCCGGTGGCGGCCGGCATCCGGCTGGTGTTCTGGCCGATTGAAGTACTCTACCGGATCTCGCTCCAGTTGGAGACGCTCGACGTCCCGTCGCAAGACATCATTACGCGTGACAACGTGGTGGTAAAGGTCAACGCGGTTTGCTACTTTCGCGTGATTGATCCTAACCGCGCTCAGGCTTACGTGAAGAACTATCTTTATGCCACTTCACAGCTTGCCCAAACGACCCTGCGAAACGTCGTCGGCCAAGTCGAGCTCGACGATCTTCTCAGCAAGCGCAAAGAGGTTAACGAGCGCATTCAGCAAATCATCGACGAGCACACCGAACCGTGGGGTATCAAAGTGGCTTTGGTGGAAGTGAAGCAGGTGGATATCCCGGAAGAGATGCGGCGAGCGATTGCCCGTCAGGCTGAGGCCGAGCGGGAGCGCCGCGCCAAGGTCATCCACGCTGAGGGAGAATTCCAGGCGTCCGCAAGACTCGCTGAGGCAGCCGGCATATTGGCCACGCAGCCGGCGGCCATCCAGTTGCGTTATCTTCAGACGCTTACTGAGATCGGCACTGAAAAAAATACGACCGTTGTTTTTCCGTTGCCGATTGATTTGATCAGTTTGTGGACCAAACAAGCGCTCGCGCCCAAGTAGAGCGATGGGGCGGGGGCGGAGCAACTCGGGTTCGGCGATGGTGCTGGAGAGCCGGCACCTGGTTGGGGTTTTCCTGGTGGCAGTCGTGCTCGGAGGCGTCTTCTTTACGCTCGGCTACGTGCTTGGCCGCTCGCAACAAGCAGACGCAAAGATTGCCGGGCCCCGCCCCGTGCCAGGGCTAAAAGCCGCCGATCAGCCGCAGCGGGGTTCGTCGCCAGGCGCGGAACCAGTCATTTCACCCGCCGATTGGGATTTCTACAAGAAAGCCGGGAAAACAAAGCCACAATTGGTGCCCGCGCCGCCAGTCGAAGAAAAGAGGGAAAGAAGCGTTCCGGCTCCTCGCCCGGTTGCGCCGGCTCCCACTGGAGCCAAGAACATGGTGCAGGTGGCGGCACTCAAGAACCCGGACGAGGCTCGGCACCTAGTGGCCAGGTTGAAGCGAAAGCGCTATGCGGCATTTGTTGTGCCGCCCGGGTCTGACTCTTACTATCGCGTACAGGTGGGGCCATTTGCTGACGCCCGGGAGGCGGAAGCGGTCCGCCAAAAACTCGCGCAAGAGGGCTTCAAAGCCATTGTCAAACACTGATGGCGCAACGCTCCTATTTCGACTGGCTTTGGGCCATCGGCAGCGGGGCAGCTCTTTCGCTCGCCTTCCCCAGAACGCAGTACTTCTGGCTGGCGTGGTTTGCGCTTGTCCCGCTCATCTACCTGGCCATTTCGCAAAGGTGGCGAGTCCGACGAGCATTTGCGGCCGGGTATATCGCCGGCCTTGCCTTTTTCAGCATCAGTTGCTATTGGATTTACGCCGTTCTGCGAAACTACGGAAACATTTCGCCGCCAGCGGCGATCGGCGTGCTAGGCGCGATGGTAGCCGAGCTGGCCTGCTTTTTTGGATTGTTCGCGGCAGGCCTTTGCTGGATGGAACAGCGTTACCGGAGCCGGCTGCGACTTCCGGGCGGCAGCGATGCGGGGGGAGTCCCGCGGTTAACTCACCAGGAACATCCGGGGTACCGGGCGGCGCTGCTCATGGCGCCCTTTTTGTGGGTAGCGCTCGAGCTGGGGCGCACTTACGTCGTCATCGGTTTCCCCTGGGATCTTCTGGGGTATGCGGTGGCGCCGCAAATCGGGATCGTCCAGCTCACCACAATCACCGGCATCTATGGGCTTAGCTTCTTGCTTTTGGGGTTCAACGCGCTGGTGGTGTGGCTTCTTTTGGAGCGAAGCTGGCGGCCGGTCGGGGCGTTGATCGCGCTGGTCGGGGCGCTGGGTGTGGCCAACCGGCTGATCCCCTGGCCGCACCCGGCCGGGGCGATGCGTGCCTATCTTGTCCAGACCAACCTGCCTCAGTTCAGCGAATACCCCCAAGACTGGAAGGAGCGGTTTCAGCCGGCGGTGGACGAACTCGAGCGGCTCACGGTCGAGGCGGTTCCGCCTGGCAAAGAGCCTGCGCTGGTCATCTGGCCGGAGGTCCCGGCTCCCTTCTATTTGAACCACGATCCGGAATTTCGCGCGCGGGCGCGGCGCATTGCCCAGCGCACCCGGTCCTATTTTCTCGTTGGTATCGTAGATTGGCGGAAACGAGCCGATGGGAAAATGGCACCGTACAACAGCGCAGCGATGCTCGATCCCGCCGGAAAGGTCATTGCGCAGTATGATAAAATTCACCTGGTTCCTTTCGGCGAATATGTGCCTGTGCGAAAGCTGTTCTTTTTTGCCGAGAGGCTGACTGCGGAAGCGGGGGATTTTGAGCCGGGGAGGGAGCGGACGCTGGCGGCCACTCACCGGGGCAAGGTGGCAACGTTCATCTGTTACGAGGCCATCTTCCCGGCCGAGGTGAGACAATTCGTCGAGCGCGGCGCCGAGGCTTTGGTCAATATCTCGAACGATGGCTGGTTCGGGCGCACGGCGGCGCCGGACCAGCATCTGAACATGGCCCGCGTGCGGGCAGTCGAGGGGCGACGGTGGCTACTTCGAGCGACCAATAACGGGCACACCGTGATCGTAGATCCTTACGGCCGGATCGTAAGTCGCCTTCTTCCCGATCAACGCTCGGTTTTGATTGGCTCGTTTGATTTTGTTTCCCGGCGGACGCTCTACGCGCGCTTTGGCGATTGGTGGGCATGGCTTTGTGTCCTGCTGGCGCTGGGCGGAGGAGTCCACGCCCTGACGAAGAAGGAGAGGAAAACATGATGATCGAGGATCTCGAACGGCAATATGAGCAGTTGAAACCGCGGATCGCTGAACTTCGGAGCTTTCTTTGACGTCCCCGCCAGGCAGAAGCTTCTCACCGAACTCGAATCCAAGATAGCCCAACCCGATTTCTGGCAGAACCAGAAACAAGCCCAAAAGTTTCTCCAGCAGCGAAAGTGGGCGGAGGATCAGGTTCGCGCGAGCGAGCAATTGGCGCGGCTTGACGCCGATGTCAATGCTCTGTTCGAGCTCGCCCACGAAGGCGAAAACGTGGCCGACGATTTGGCCAAAGAGGTGGAGGCGTTATCGAAGCTGGCTGATGAATTGGAAACGAAAACGCTTCTTTCCGGCGAGAAGGACCGCCTGAACGCCATCGTGACGATTCATCCCGGCGCCGGCGGAACCGAGTCGCAGGATTGGGCCGAGATGCTTCTGCGCATGTATCTGCGGTGGGCGGAGCGGAACGGCTTTTGCGCGACCATCACGGAGATTCTCGCCGGCGAGGAGGCCGGCGTGAAGTCGGTTACGCTCGAAGTGCAGGGAGAACACGCCTACGGTTTGCTTCAGGGCGAAAGCGGCGTTCATCGGCTGGTACGGATTTCGCCGTTTGACCAGGCGGCGCGGCGGCATACTTCTTTCGCTTCGGTTTTTGTGATCCCGGAAATTGACGAGACCATTGAAGTGGTCATCCGCCCCGAGGATCTTCGGATTGATACATTTCGATCGTCGGGTCACGGCGGGCAGCACGTCAACGTCACTGATTCAGCCGTGCGCATCACCCATCTTGCTACCGGCATCGCGGCGCAGTGCCAGAACGAGCGCAGCCAGCACAAGAACAAAGACATGGCGATGAAGATTCTGCGCTCCCGTCTTTATGAACACGAATTGGCGAAGCGGCAGGAAAAGGCACGACAGTTGAACGAAGCCAAGCCGGAGATCGCTTTCGGCAGTCAGATACGATCCTACGTCCTTCATCCCTATCGGCTCATCAAAGACCACCGCACCAAGGTTGAGATTGGCGATGTGGAGCGAGTGTTGGATGGCGACCTCGACCGCTTGATACGCTCCCATCTGCTGGGGCGGAAGAAAGGTTTTGGGAAGTGGGAGAGCAGGGAAGAATAGGGGAACTGACACCGCAAGGAGCGCGATAAGGCCCATTTCGAAAGCGGTGCCCTGCAACCCGCCACATGCTCCAGATGCTTCGGGGGGAGAAGATATGGGCATGCCAGCCCCGACAAGATCGGGGCCAGTTGCTGACGTCGTTCTCTTGCCGCTGGGCGAGGTTTCCGAACAGATTGTTGACAGGATCATGGCCGTGTTGAGATCCGCCCTGGGAAAGAATGTGAAAAAAATGGCAGCCAGGCCGTTGGCCGACGGAGCGCTTAATCGGCAACGTGGCCAGTACAACTCGACGCGGATATTGGAAGTTCTGGAAGCGGAGCGGCCCGCCGTCGGTGGGTCCAGGATTCTTGCCATCGTGGATGTGGACCTATACGCGGATGGGCTGAATTTTGTCTTTGGCGAGGCAGCTCCCTCGGTCGCTGTTGGGGTAATCTCTCTTTGGCGATTAAACCCCGAACGTTTTGGCGAGTCAGCCGACCAGCGACTGTTTGAAACGCGCGCGGCCGGGGAGGCAATGCACGAAACGGGCCATCTCTTTGGTTTGGGGCATTGCCCGGACCGGCAGTGCGTGATGAGCTTTTCAAACAGTTTGTCCGAGGTGGACGCGAAGTCGAGCGAGTTTTGTCCTGCCTGTCGCCGGCTTTTCGAGCGATTCTGAGGAGGCCCGTGGAACGCACGTTGTGTCCTTCAAAATGCTTATAACCCGTTCCGGCAGAAGGAATTGACAGTATGGAGTGGCTCTGGTAGAGTCGCTGGTTTGCAATCGAGGAAGGGAGAAGTTAAGTGAATAAACTTGCCCGAGACTACCTGTTTACCTCGGAGTCTGTAACTGAGGGACACCCGGACAAAATTGCCGACCAAATTTCTGACTCGGTGCTCGACGCGGTGCTGGCGCAAGATCCGTACGGGCGTGTGGCTTGCGAGACGCTGGTCACAACCGGGCTTGCCATCATCGCGGGAGAAATCACGACCAGTGCCGTGGTGGATTTTCCCGGGGTTGCGCGGAACGTCATCCGCGATGTCGGGTACACCCGGGCCAAATACGGATTTGATGCGGAGACCTGCGCTGTTCTCTGTGCGCTCAAAGAGCAATCCCTTGACATCAAGAGAGGCGTGGACCCAGGCGGCGCCGGTGATCAGGGATTGATGTTTGGCTTTGCTTGCGACGAAACGGAGGAGCTGATGCCGATGGCGATCATGCTGGCTCATAAGCTCACCCGCCGCCTGGCCGAGGCTCGCAAAGCAAGAATCCTCGAATTCCTTCGCCCCGATGGCAAATCCCAGGTTACGGTCGAGTACCGCAATGGCAAACCGGCGCGGGTGGATACGGTGGTGGTCGCGGCGCAGCACAGTCCCGATGTCGGCAACGGTGTCTTGCGGGACGGAATCATGGCGGAAGTGATTCGGGCGGTCATACCGGCCCGCATGATGGACTCGAAGACCACGTTTCATATCAATCCCACGGGGCGCTTTGTGGTAGGCGGGCCGCAAGGCGACGCCGGCCTGACTGGCCGCAAGGTCATCCTGGACACTTATGGCGGCGCGGGCCATCATGGCGGCGGCTGCTTCTCGGGCAAAGATCCGACCAAGGTGGACCGGTCGGCGAGCTATATGGCGCGGCATATTGCCAAGAACATTGTCGCTGCCGGGTTGGCAAGGCGTGCCGAACTCCAGCTTGCCTATGCCATCGGCGTGGCTGATCCCGTTTCGGTGATGGTGGAGACGTATGGCACCGGTGAAATTCCCGAGGCGCAACTCACCGAGCTGGTTCGGACGCATTTTCCTTTGAAGCCCAAGGGAATCATCGAGGCCCTGGATTTGCGCCGGCCCATCTACCGCCAGACGGCTGTGTACGGCCACTTTGGCCGCACCGAGCCAGCATTTACGTGGGAGCGAGAAGACAAAGCAGAAACGCTTCGTCGCGAAGCCGGCCTCGGCCAACTGGTTGCCGCCAAACGCTCCTGAGAACCGACCTTTATCGCTTGCGCTCCATCAGAGGATTATTTATGAGCACTTCTCCAAGGGTTCCGTGTGATATCAAAGACCCGCAACTGGCCGATCGAGGGAAACGGCGCATGGAGTGGGCAAACCAGCAAATGCGGGTGCTCCAACTTATCCGGAAGAGATTTATCAAGGAAGCTCCGCTCCGCAACGTGCGCATTGCCGCCTGTCTCCACGTTACTTCGGAGACAGCGAATCTGGCCGTCACCTTGCGCGACGGCGGCGCGGAGTTGGTCCTCTGCGCCTCGAATCCCTTGAGCACCCAGGATGACGTGGCGGCGTCGCTGGTCCGTGATTTTGGCATCCCCGTCTATGCCATCAAGGGCGAAGACAACGCCACCTACTACGCTCACCTCAACGCTGCCCTCGACCACAAGCCTCATATTACGATGGACGACGGAGCCGACCTGGTCACCACCGCGCTGACGAAGCGAAGCGAGCTTGCTCAAGAGATTCTGGGCAGCACCGAGGAGACAACGACCGGCGTGATTCGACTCCGCGCCATGGAAAAAGACAGGCTGCTGCGCTTCCCGGTGATCGCCGTCAACGACGCCCAAACCAAGCACCTTTTTGATAATCGTTTTGGCACCGGCCAATCCACCCTCGATGGCATCATCCGCGCTACCAATCTTCTGATTTCCGGTTTGAATGTGGTGGTCGCCGGCTACGGTTGGTGCGGCAAGGGCGTCGCCATGCGAGCGCGCGGCCTGGGCGCGAACGTGATCGTCGCGGAGGTCGATCCCTTGCGCGCTCTCGAGGCAGTCATGGAAGGCTACCGGGTGATGCCGATGGCCGAGGCAGCGAAGGTCGGCGACATCTTCATCACCGTCACCGGTAACAAGACCGTCATCGCCGGAGAGCATTTTCAGCAGATGAAGGACGGCGCGGTGCTGTGCAACTCCGGGCACTTTAATGTGGAGATTGATATTCCGGCGCTCGAAAGACTGGCCGGGACCAAGCGGCTGGCTCGGGATTACGTGGATGAGTACCTGCTAAAAGATGGCCGCAAGATCTATTTGCTGGGGGAAGGCCGGCTCATCAACCTGGTGAGCGCCGAAGGCCACCCGGCTTCCGTCATGGACATGAGCTTTGCCAACCAGGCGCTCTCCGCCGAGTTTCTGGTGAAGAACGCAGGCAAGCTGGAAAAGAAGGTCTATCGCGTCCCCGAGGAGATTGACCGGACGATTGCCCGGCTCAAGCTCGATTCCGTGGGAGTGTTCATCGACAAACTCACGCCCGACCAGGAAGAGTACCTTGCCTCCTGGTCCGAGGGTACCTAACCGAAATTCGAAATTCGAAACACGAAACTCGGGTCTCGTATTTCGCTTTTCCAGTTTCGAATTTCGTCTTTTCTCATGATGCACGACTGGGCCAACTCCGCACTCGATACCGCTCTAGCCCGAGGCGCGTCCTACGCGGACGTGCGGGTGGTGGACGTCCACAGTCGAGACCTGACAACCAAAGGCGGGGCGGTCGGCACACTCCACGCGTCGGAGTCCATGGGTCTGGGCATCCGGGTGATTGCCAACGGCGCCTGGGGCTTTGCTGCCACCGACCGGCTGGCTCGCGAATCCATTGAGGCCACCGCCGCGACGGCCGTGGCCATCGCACGCGCGAGCGCTACGCTAAAAAAACACGATCTGGTGCTAGCGCCGGTTGAGAAGGTCGAGGCAGAGTGGCATTCCCCTTGCCAGTCGGACCCTTTCGCCATCTCGATTGATGCGCAACTGAACCTCCTGCTCCAGGCCGACGAGGAAATGCGCAGGGTGCCCGGCGTCACGCTTGCGGAAACATTGATGAGCTTTCGGCGGATGGATCAGCTCTTTGCCTCCACCATCGGCTCGCGGATTCGGCAGGTCAAGACCGCGTCGGGCGTCGGCATCGTGGCGAACTCTTTTGACGCGCATGAGCTTCAGAGACGGTCCTACCCGAACTCGCTCGGTGGCGCATGGGCGCTGGGCGGCTATGAGCTGGTCGAAAAAGCAAATGTGCTGGCCCACGCCCGGCGGGTGGGCGAGGAAGCAGTGGCGCTTCACAAGGCGATCCGCTGCCCGGAAGGGAAGCGCGACATTATCCTTGACAGTTCGCAGCTTGCTCTCCAGATCCACGAATCCATCGGCCACCCGATCGAACTCGACCGCGTGCTCGGCATGGAAGCCAACTTTGCGGGCACCAGCTTCCTGACGCTCGATAAGCTCGACCAGCTTGCCTACGGCTCCCCGATCGTGAACGTGGTGGCGGATGCCCGTCTGGAACATGGCCCGGCGCTCGGCACGTTCGCCTATGACGACGAGGGCGTAGCCGCGCAGCGCACCGACATCATCAAGAATGGTCTCTTCGTCGGGTACATCACGTCGCGCGAGACGGCGCCGGCGCTTGGTCAGAACTATTCCAACGGAACGATGCGCGCCGAAAGCTGGAATCGCATCCCCCTCATCCGCATGACGAACATCAGCCTGCTGCCGGGGCAAGGCCGGCTCGATGATTTGATGGCTGACACTCGAGACGGCATCTACATGGAGACCAACCGGAGCTGGTCCATTGATGACCGCCGTTATCACTTTCAATTCGGGACGGAAATAGGTTGGGAGATCAAGAATGGCAAGCGCGGCCGGATGATCAAGAATCCCTCCTACAGCGGAATCACCACCGAATTTTGGAATGCTTGCGATGCGATTTCCGGGCCGGAAGAGTGGGTCCTTTGGTCCACTCCGAATTGCGGTAAAGGCCAGCCGATGCAAACCATCGGGACCGGACACGGCGCGGCTCCTGCCCGCTTCCGCGACATTCAGGTCGGCGTAGCCAATGTTAAATAAGGAGCAGTGCCAGGAGCTTTTCGAGAAAGTGCGGCGGTTCAGCGCTGCCGATGAGACCGAGGTGCTGATCGAGGGCGGCCGGTCGGCGTTGACTCGCTTTGCCAACAACACCATCCACCAGAACGCGGCGGAGGAGGGCTTGACCATTTCCGTCCGATGCGTTGTGGATGGCCGCATGGCGCGGGCATCGACCAACAAGACGGATGATGATTCCTTGCGGCGTGCTGCCGAACAAGCGCTTCAGATGGCTCGCCAGCAGCCCCCGAATCCGGAACTGCTGCCTATGGTCGGACCAGAAAGCCACACCGGCGTGGAACGCTACGATCCGGCCACCGCTCTCCTGACGCCGGAGGATCGCGCTCGCGCGGCGGGAAACGCGATCCGAACAGCCGAGCAACACAAACAGACCGCGGCCGGCATCTTCTCGAATTCTTCCGTCTTTCAGGCCCTGGTGAACTCCCGCGGCCTCTTTGCCTATCATTGTCAGACGCATGCCGAATTTTCCATAACGATGCTGGACCAGACGAGCACTGGTTGGGCCAAGGCAAGCTCGCCGGCGGCAGATCGGATTGACGTTCGCGCGCTGGCCGAAGGTGCTTCGGAAAAAGCCCTGCGCTCGGCCACGCCGCGCGAAATTCAGCCGGGCGAATATACCGTGATCCTGGAACCGGCTGCCGTACTCGACCTGGTGGGCTTTCTCTTCTACGACTTTTCCGCCACCGCCCTTCAGGACAAGCGAAGCTGTTTTTTGGAACGGCTGGGCAAGAAGCTTTTTGCCGATTGCATCACGCTCTGGGATGATGTCTATCATCCCTTGCAGACGGGCGCGCCCTTTGACGGCGAGGGCTTGCCGCGCGAACGCGTCTTGCTGGTTGACCGCGGCACGCCCAAGAATTTGGTCTATGCGCGCCAGACGGCCAGGAAATGCAACGCCCGCCCCACCGGCCATGGCCTGCCGTTGCCTAGTGAATGGGGCGAAGCACCGCTCAACCTTGTTTTCGAGGGCGGCTCCCACGCACTCGAGCAGATGATCCTTTCCACCGATCGCGGCATCCTGGTCACCCGCCTGTGGTACATCCGCGAAGTCGATCCCTATGAAAAAGTCCTGACCGGCATGACCCGCGATGGAACGTTCCTGGTCGAGAATGGAAAGATGGTCGGAGGCATCCGCAACTTGCGCTTCAATCAAAGCGTGCTGAAGATGCTGGCCAACGCAGAAATGGTTGGCCCGGCGGTGCGCGCTTCAGGCGAAGAAGCGTTCGACATGGTTGTGCCGGCCATGAAGGTCCGCAACTTCCACTTCACTGAAGTCACGAAGTTTTAGAGGCTGGAAGCCAGAGGCTAGAAGCGGAAGATGCAAAGTCTCTAGCTTCCAGCCTACGGCCTCCTGCGTTTGATTCCGTCATGGAGCGACGCACCTTGAGCGCGAACGCGGGCGCAGAGGCCGAGACTCCTTTGCTGAGAACGAGCGACGGCGCGCCAGGGACTTTTGCGCTCAAGGCAGAAATCGAAACGAGCGGATCACTCTCGTCACGATGGCCTGGTCGAATTCGTTCGGATCAAGGCTGCGCGAGACTCCCATGATCGTATAGAGGATGCCATCCCGGGCCAGGTAAACCGCCTCGCCCTTCCAAAGAGCATCATCCACGTTGCCTTGAAAGCGCCGGAGGATTCCCTTGGCGCCTGCCAGCGCGGTAGCCGTCTCCTGGAGCTTGAGATAGTTCGCGTAGGTGTCCAGCAAGCTTTTTTCGGCGGCCGCTGCCTCCGAGGCAACGCTGCCGTGCAGGGAAGTGCGAGCAATCACCAGCAAAGCGGATTCGTCGCTCTTGCCCAGGGCAGCGATGGCCGCCGGCCAAACACGCGGCGCACCTTCCAACACTCGCCAGCTTGGCGGTTTGTAGAGCTCAAATTGGAACGTTTCGTTCTTGTAGGTTGTTCCCTCTACGCGCTCGATGATCTGTGGCGCGGGTAGCGAATCGGCCGTGGGGTCGGCGACCGGCAATGCTCTCGCCGGAAGCGCCCGCGGGCTGGGCAGCGCGGGCAAATCCACCCGCGGTTTTGCGGGCGCAATCAGCTTGGCCGAGGTGAGCGGAGCCAAGGGTGGCCGTTTGGGAGGCTCGGGTTTGACGGCCGGCAGGGTGATAGCCGGCAGGATCGCTGACCGGGAAGGTTCTGGCGATGGCATCGGTTTGGTCGCCGCATCTTCGCCGACGGCGATGGCGGCCACCGCCTCTTTCCGCACAAAGGCTGTGCCCCAGCTTGTGAGGACTTTGAATTGACCGTTTTCCAGACCCACCAACGTACCGCGAATCAGGCTACCGTCCTTTAGCCGCAATTCGTCAGCCGACACCACGAGCGATGTCAGGAGGAGCAGGGCAGCGAGGAGGGCTGGGGTCGGGGCGTTTCGCTTTCGACGCGCCGATGTACCCATCGGCCAAAGTATCCCACTGAGGCGGCTGGATTGTAAAGAGCGGATGTTTCCTTTCGGTCATCGGCAGCGAGTTCGAAAATCGAAAAGCGAAAATCGTGTTTGGTATCCGTTTTTCGAATTTCAAGTTTCGTTTTTCGGATTTTTTATAGCTGCACGGCTTCAAGTTTCTCGCAGTTCAATTGTCCGTCCGGCTCGACCCGCCCGGTGACCCGCAAGATGCGCGTTTCAAATACCCAGCGACCGTAGCGCTCATAGGCTTCCGGAAACATCACCACCTCGAACGTTCCGCGCTGGTCTTCGAGCGTGACAAACATCATGTTGCGATAGGTCTTAGTGGGAACATGGCGATAGGTGATGAGCCATCCGAGCGCGCGCACTCGCCGGCCGGCGTGCTTCGGCAAATCCGTGCTCCAAAGCTCTCCGTTACGCGCAATCAAGTCAAGCGGGTGGCCGCTCACAAAGACTTCGAGGATTTCCCCCTCGGCTGCCAGGCGCTGCTCGCGCGAATAGTCCGGCAGCCGGGGCACGGCGTCAGGCTCGGCGAGAGGCCGTGTCATGCCGCCAAAAAGCTCTTGCTCGGTCTCCGTGCGGCTCCGCTCGGCCTTTTTGAAAATAAGATTGAGCAACCAGAGGAGTTCGGGACGGCTCGATGGTTTTGAGCTCCGGTTGCTTGTTCTATCTCCAAGCCCTGAAACCCCTGTCTCCCCGAGCCCCAGGATTGCTTGTTGTGCCCCGAGGCACGCGCCTCGGGGCTCAGCGGAGGACAAAAAGCAATCCATCGCGCCGCAGCGGATGAGCGCCTCCGCTTCAGCGTATTCCACCGGCACCCGCCGCAGAAAATCTTCGAGCGAATCAAATGGCCGCTCCCTTCGCGCCGAAAGAATCGCCTGCATTGTCTTGGCGCTGAGGTTCTTCACTTGCATCAGTCCGATGCGCAGGCAATGCGAAAGGCAAAGGTTCTCTTTGTTTCCTTTACCTCCTGCGCTTTCCCCGTCACTTTCCGCTGTGTATTCGATCTGCGATTGATGGATGCACGGCAGCAGCACCTTGAGTCCCCAGCGCTTTGCCTCTTCCACGTAAGCGGAGACGTGATAGAAACCGGCGCCGGAGCTGCACATGGCAGCGAGCAGTTCGGCGGGATAGTGCGCCTTGAGATAAGCAATGCGGTAGGAGATGTCGGCGTAGGTGGCGGCGTGGGCTTTGCAAAAGCCAAAGCCGGCGAATTTCTCCACCGCCCGCCAGACCTCTTCGCGCTGTTCGAGCGGGATGCCCATCCGCTCCGCCGATTTCAGGAATTTGGCGCGGAGCTTTGCCCGTTCGCGCGGCGCTGAGACTTTATGCAGCGGCTTGCGAAGCAAATCGGCTTCCTGAAGGGTCAATGCGCCAATTTCTTGCGCCAGCCGCAGCACCTGCTCCTGATAAATGCAGATGCCGAGCGTCTCGCGCAAGATCGGCTCGGCCTTCGGGTGCGGATAGCGCACGGGTTCCCGGCCGCGAAAACGCCTGAGAAAGGCTTCTTTGGAGCCGTATTCCGACGCGCCCGGGCGAATCAGCGCCAGCGCCAGGCAGACGTCGTCAATCGAGTCGGCGCCAATATTCCGCAGGAGTTGCCGCATCCCGGGCGATTCGATTTGAAACAGCCCCATCGTGCGCCCCTGCCCAATCATGTCCCAGGTGAGCCGGTCGTCCTCCGGCAGGCGATCAATATCAATCTTTTTGCCGTGGTTCTCTTCGATGTAGCGCAAGGCAAAGGAAAGCGTGGTGAGCCCGCGCTGGCCGAGCAGGTCCATCTTGATCAAGCCGAGCGCTTCGATGGCGTTCATGTCGTACTGCGTGACCACGATTCCTTTGGTCGCCACCTCCAGCGGCGTCCAATCGGTGAGCGGCGTGGGCGTAATCACCGTGCCGCAAGGATGAATGCCCAGGTGGCGCGGGAAATTGTCCAGCCGCAGCGCTACCTGAAGGATGGTTCGGTAGGGTTCCTCGTCCACCGGCAGCGAGCGGCACTCGGGTAGAACGCGAATCGCTTCGAGCATCTCGGACACCGGCCGATGTGGCAGGCGGCGAGTAAAGGGATTCACTTCTTGCGGGCTGAGACCAAACACTTTTGCCACCTCGCGCACCGCCAGCCGCGCTTGCATCGTGATGAAGCTCGAAACCATTGCCACGCGGCCGTCACTCGCCGCGCCCGAATCGGGCACGGCCGCCGGGCTGTATTTCTTGTAAACGTAATCCAGGACGTCGTCGCGGCGCAGGCCCTCGATATCCAGATCAATGTCCGGGCAATCGCCGCGCTCGTCGTTCAGGAAGCGCTCAAAGTAAAGTCCATAGCGCAGCGGGCAGATGCGGGTGATGCCGAGGCAGTAGGCGACGATCGAGGAGGCGGCCGAGCCGCGCCCGACGGAAGGAATCCCTTTTTCGCGGGCGTGGCGGACAATGTCCCAGACGATGAGGAAATAGGGCGCAAGGTTCAGGCGATCAATGATCTTCAATTCGCGTTCGAGCCGCGCCAGGACCGGCGGCGTCAATGGCCGGTAACGCTCGCGGGCGCCGTCAAAGCAAAGCTTCCAGAGATAGGAAAAGGCGGTTTCGCCCGGCGGCAACTCGAAGCGAGGGAAGACCAGCTTGCCCAGCTCGAGTTCCACGTCGCACTGATCGGCAATGTCCATCGTGGCCCGCAGCGCATCGGGGAATTCCAGGAATGCCCGGCGCATGTCCGCTTCGCTGCGAAAGTGGGCTTCGGCGCTCGTGATCTCCGGCGGCGTAATCTTGGAAAGAAGCGTTCCCACGCGGATCGCGTTCAAAACTTTGTGATAGAGGAAATCTTCCGGCGCCAGGAAATAGACGCCGTTCGTCGCCGCGAGGCGCATGCCCGCCTGCGGGGCGAGCTTGGCGGCAGCGCGCAGACGGTGGCGGCTCGGAGCGTCATTGTGGTTCCAGACTTCGAAGTAGAACGCTTCGGCGAATATCTCCCGCAGCACGGAGGCGGATCGAAGCCGGCGGCCGAGCACAATCAAGCCGGCACGGTGATGGTTCAATTCTTCGAGCGTGACCGGGCGGTCCTCCAGTTGACGCAGGGTCGTGAGGCGGCAAAGGTTGCGGTAGCCTTCGTGGTTCGCCGCGAGCAGCACCAGCGTTCCTTCCGCTACTCCGGCGGCTGCGTTTGCATTACGAGTTTCGAAACTCGATCCCGGGACTTCGGGACGAAACTCGATGTCCAGTACAGTGCCGAGGATGGGCTTCACGCCCGCTTCCCGCGCCCGCTGGTAGAAGGGAATCGCCGCGTACATGCCGTTCGTGTCGGTCAACGCGACCGCCGGCATCTCCATCCGCGCCGCTGCTTCGATCAATTCTTCCGGCGACGGCACGCCCCGGAGGAAGGAGTAGTGGCTGTGACAGTGAAGATGGACAAACATCGGAATTCGAAAACCGACACTCGAAACTCGAAAACAGGAGCCGCTCGTGCGGGCGGCTCGGGTGTTGGTAAGGTGTGAACTTTCACCGTGAAAGGCACGGCGTCGAGAGCACGAGGCCAAAGCGCTCGGTCGAGTAGTGCTCGCGCAGGGCGAAGCCGTTGCCGTAAAACAAAGCATTCCAGCCAAATTTCTTGCGCACGTTGTCCACGCCGCGGCTCAGATACCAGCGGCGATTCCGGTTTTTGTCGAACAGGTTGTTTTGCAAACTCTCCGGCTCGAGGTTCGCCACGCCGACGCCGACAAAGCGGATGGCCACGCGGCGGGTATAGAGCGCATGGAAAATTTTCATGGCTGTTTCGAGCAGACTCTTTTCGTCGTTGGTGGGCGGCTGGAGCGAGGTGGAACGGGCGGCGTCGCCGAAATCGGTGTAGCGGATGCGGACGGCAAGCGTTCGCGCCTGGCGGCTGAACCCGCGCAGGGTCGAGGCCACCCGCTCGGCGAGGTACTCGATCAGCCCGAGCAGAAAATCGAGATCAATGGTGCCGCCCTCGATGGTGGTTTCGCGCGAAATGGATTTGGGCATTGTGGGCGCCGTCACCTCGCGCGGGTCCATGCCGCGGGCGCGATCATAAAGCTGGCTGCCGATGGCTTCGCCGAAGGTGGCGATGAGCAACGGGCGCGGCACCCGGCGCAATTCGCCGATGGTGCGAATCCCGCGCTCTTTCAAAACCTGCTCGTGGCTGTGGCCGATGCCGAAGAGTTTTTCAATGGGCAGCGGGGCGAGGAACTCGTCTTCGGTGCCCGGCGGGACAATGTGGAAGCCGCGCGGGCGGCGCAGGCGCGAGGCAATGGCAGCGACCATCTTGCTCGTGGCGGTGCCGACCGAGACGCTGAGGCCGAGATTTTCCTGGATGTGTTGCTGCAACGCGCGCAGCTTGCCGGAGAAGTCCGGGTAGAGCCGGTCGGTGCCGGTGAAATCGAGATAGAAATCGTCGAGCGCCGATTGCTCGACCGCCGGCGTGAAATCCAGCAGGATCGTTCGGATGCGCTCGGCATAGTCCGCGTAATGCTCGTAACGGCCGTCCACCAGGATGGCTTGCGGGCAAAGCTCGCGGGCGCGGCGAATCGTCATAGCCGTCTTAACGCCCAGCGCTTTGGCTTCATAGCTCGCCGAGGCCACCACGCCCCGGCCGACTAGAACTGGTCTTCCGCGCAGAGCCGGGTTCAGCACCTGCTCGACCGACGCGAAAAAGGCGTCCACGTCCACGTGCACGATTTTCGGCATGACCCCCCAGGCAGGTGTCCTTCGGCTCCGCTCAGGACAAGCCTGGGGGCTCAGGGCAGGTGCCTGAGGGCTCAGTGCAGGTGCGTGGGGGCACGGGGGCTGGCGGGCTGACCCGCTTGCCTCGACACCTCCCAGAGGGAAACGTTCCATCGCTCCCCCAGGCGGGTGCCCTTCGGCTCCGCTCAGGACAAGCCTGGGGGCTCGGCGCAGATGCGTGGGGGTTCTGGAGAGCGAGCCTGAGGATGAATCCCCCAGGCGGGTGTCCCTCGGCTCCGCTCGGGACAAGCCTGGGGGCTTGGGGGAGTGAATTCGGGGAGTAGCGCTGCTGATCGAAGGCATAGACACTTCCTGATGTCAAGGCTGGAAAGGCAATGGCTGGAAGGGCTTGTGGGCGGGAGGGGAAGATAGAACAGGAGGCAGGGGAGTGACCTTTTGCGCCCCGATCAGTCGGGGTAAGTTTGCCTCTCTCCCTACCTCCTATTCTTGCCTCCAGCCAGGGATAGCATAGGCGAATAAAAAGCGAAAGTCAAGAGGTACTTCTTCTGGTCCTTTTGCGCCGGTGCCAGGTCAATACTCAACCGCAGCGCTGAAGACCGCTAGGTTTGAGGTTCCGTTTCCTGTCCAGCCGAGCCTCACGGTTTTTTCCGTCGAGACGATGCCGATGTAATCGCCGAGGAAGGGCCGTGACAGTCCGGCTGGGACCTGCGCATTGCCGTCAATCGGAGTATCCGTCACGCGGACGTTCGTGAAGGAAAGGCCGCCATCGGTGGAAAAAGCGTAGTAGATGTGTAAGAGTGTGTTGTTGGGGTCGTCGCGGCGGTCGTAAAAGACCACGTCCACGCGCCCATTGGGTGCAACTGTCATCCAGCCAAAGACCTGATCCTTGCCGTTGCCAAACGCGTCGTTGTTGACGCGCACGGGCAGGCTCCAAGTCTGTCCGTTGTCGTCCGAAAACTGGCAATAGATGTCGTTATCGCCGCTGGCGTAGTTGCCATACGCCACATACACGCGCCCCGTGTTGTTGTCCACGGCAACACTCGGTTGCTCCGTGCTGCGCCAGCCGCTATTGGGAAGGAACTTCGGGGCGGGCACGATGTCGGCGACCTTTACTGTCGGCTGGAAGCTGGCCCCGCCGTCGTCGGAGCGCGCCACGTAGATGATCTGCTCGTTCCAGATACTCGGATTCTTCCAGCCGCCGAAGGTAGCGTAGATGCTTCCGTCGCGCGCTCCCGTCGCCGAAACATCGAAGATTTCCGCGTCGTGGCGATCGGAAATCACGACCGGCGGCGTGAACACCATGGCGCCCGTCGCGGCAGGATCCACGCACTTGGAGAATACGGAAATAGCCTTCAGCCCCCAACCGAAAAACTGAGACCAGGCCGTGTAAAGCTGGCCATCATTGATGCCACCGGAATTGTCAACCTTCATCAAAGGGTGATCGTGCACGCGGTTGAGCCGGACGCCGCGGATGACAGTAAAGGGGCCCTCCACCGTCCTGCCGAAGTCGCGCGACCTGTAGACAAATACCCCGCCGGAAGCGCCTTGCCCGGTTGCGTCATACGCCAAGACGCCGATGTACGCATTGCCGAAGCGATCAAAATCCACCGAGGGATCGGCAGCGAAATCCCACTCTCCTCCGGTGGGTGTCGTCAGGTTGGGAAGGGCTTCGTTGACTGTCCAGGTTTTGCCTCCGTCCAGAGTGAAGGCCCAGCCCACAGAGTTGGCAGGTGAAAAATCATTGAAAGCCACGAGGATGTTTTTTGGATTAAGAGGATTGATCGCAATCGAGATTTCATTGTCGCCGAAAGGATCATCCGTGACTTGCTGAATCGGACCGATGCGGGGCACTCGCCTGTCCGCATGGACGGGCTGCTCCATCAAGATCAGAGGCGAAGCAACAAGCATCGCGAAAAGTGCAAACGCGAAAATCCGTTTCATAGAGCCTCCTTGTCGCCTCGGGTTTCCCGAGACCAGCCAACACGATTCCTTGCGCGACCAACTGAGAGTTAATTCAACCGATGGAACTGCGGTGCCGACGACCGCCCGTGGGCGTCTATCCTAGCAGGTGAGCACAGGAAAGGGAACCATGAACTACCATTGGCGGTCGCGGCGCGATTCGTGCGGTAACAGGCTGCCTGGTACTCAGAAAAGGCAAATCCTTTCCGATGTCCCGAACGGCAGACTGTTCATAGCCGCCTATCGCAAAAAGATGTACCCAATTGCTTTGTAAATGAGTTTGGCGGCGAGGAAGTCGGAAGCGTGGTCGCCGGGCTGAGGAAGCAATTCGACGACATCCATGGAGACAATCTTCCTTTTGCGGGCAACTTCGCGGATGAGGGAAGTGACCTGGTGCCAGTTCAAGCCGCCGGGCTCGGGTGTGCCGGTGGCGGGCACATAGGATGGATCGAATCCGTCGAGATCCACCGTCAGATAGACATTTTCTGTCAGGGATGCCACGACATGCGGCACCCACTCTTCCGGCGGCCGGTGAGCGATGTCTTTTGCCCAGAAAATTTTGGTCGGTAACCGGGGAATGATTTCCGCTTCTTCCGAAGAGATGGCGCGGATGCCGACCTGGACAGCGGGGCAGATTTCCACGACCCGGCGCATGGCGCAGGCATGGCTCCACTTGCTCTCCTGATACGTGTCGCGCAGATCGGCATGGGCGTCAATCTGGAGCACCGAAAGATGGGGAAATTTCTTGGCGCAGGCGGCGACGGCCGGCGCGGTGATCGAGTGTTCGCCGCCGAGCATCACGAAGCATTTTCCATCGGATAGAAACTGCAAGGCGGCAGTGTGCAGGTCGGCTATGACTTTTTCGAGGGGTGCTTCTTGCGTGGGCAGCGGCGCGGCCGTGGCAATGCCGCCGATCTTTTCGAAAATCTCGCAGCCCAGTTCGTCGTCGTATGTCTCCATGTTCCGCGAGGCGTCAATGATGGCCCCGGGCCCCCGGCTGGTGCCGTGTTTGTAGGTTGTGGTTCGCTCGAACGGCACCGGCCAGACGACGACCCGCGCCGTTTCATAGCGCGAGTGTTCTGCGGGCAAGTCGCCGAAGTTAGGCGGCGGATTGATCGTTTGCTGTTTGCCGGGTTGGCCGACGATTTCCATGGAGCAAAGTCTGATTGCTGCCGGTGCGCAATGTTTTGTACTATCTCGGCGTATTGCGCGCCGGGGCCGTTTGGTTTTTGGTCCCGCAGGGCGGGGCGAGCCGACCCCGCATACCTTACATTCGAGGAGAGCGAATGGCAAAGAAAATTGCGCGACGCCTGCACGACCCCATCAAGGATAAGCTCGCCCCCATTTATCCGCTCGACCTTTCGCGCCTTCATTCCATCGATGATCTGGTGCGGGCGATGGGGCGGACCGCGTTCACGGCGCGGCAGGTGGGCGATGCCGCCGACGTCCTGGAAGCGATGGTGCGCGACCGAGAGTGTTTCGTTGTCTTGACGCTTTCCGGCGCCATGACCGTGGCCAAGATGGGCCTGGTCATCTGCGATTTGATCGACTCCGGAGCGGTGCAGGCGATCGTCTCCACGGGCGCGCTGATGGCGCACGGCCTGGTCGAGGCCACCGGGCGCTCGCACTTTCGTTATGACGAAAAGATGAACGACGCGGAACTTTTCCTGGCAGGTTACAACCGCGTTTACGACTCGCTCGAGCCTGAGGTCAACTTGGATCATGTGGAGAAAGTGTTGCAGGCGATTTTCCGCCGATGGGATCCAAATGAGGCGGTGTGTAGCTGGAAGTTGAATCACCGGATTGGCGAGTACCTTGCCCGGGCCCCGTACCGCATGGGTACGGGGCGGGCCGGCGGCAAGCGAGGCATTCTCCGTTCCGCGTACGAGCGAGGTGTGCCGGTCTTCGTGCCCGCCTTCACCGACTCAGAACTTGGCATCGATTTCGCTCTCGAAATGCGCGAGCGGGAACGCAGCGGGCAAGTCAAGCTGCGTTATGACCCGTTCGAGGATTTCGACTACTTCGCCACAACGCTGGCGCGGCAAAAGCGCCTGGGGATTTTCACGATCGGTGGCGGCGTTCCGCGCAATTGGTCGCAGCAGTTCGGCGTGTACATTGAGCTGCTCGTCCGCCGCGGGTTGGTGAAGATGCCGCTGAAGCGCTACCGCTACGGAGTGCGCATCTGTCCCGAGCCGGCCCACTGGGGCGGGCTTTCCGGAAGCACGTACTCGGAGGCCATTTCCTGGGGAAAATTCATTCCGGCGGAAGAAGGTGGGCGGTTTGCCGAGGTGCTGGAAGACGCGACCGTGGCGCTGCCGCTCGTGGCGGGTTCCGTGCTCGAACGCCTAGGTTACTTCCGCGGAAGCGCGGGGCGTCGCCGGAGACATTCCAAGACTCGAAGGTAGCCGCGTTTCCGCTCGTCTCTTCGCTTATCGCCGCTACTCAGCCCGCCCGGTGCCAGCCAGCCCCGTCATTCTAGAGCGGGCACATCGGGTTCAAACGGCGCTAAGCTTCGCCGATGAGCACGGCGCAAGCGAGCACGGTGGTCCAGAAGCCCCGCTTGTCGCCGACAGCGGACTGGGTGACGTTCATCGTGCGGACAATTTTGTTGGAGATGCGATAGATCTCCTTCTTTTCATCCCAGTTGAGGTCGGAGTCAAATTCGACGTTAAGGGTGGTGGCGAGCATTTCGGCTGCCAGTTCTTCCGCATAGTCGCCGGCCACGTCTTCCGGCTCGCCGAACGAATGGTGCTCGGAGAGATAGCCATACATGGATTTGTCCGCCGGGAGCGCCACGCCGATGGAGGCGGCAATCAGGCGGTGCGGCTCGCGGCTGGCGTTTTCGCTCAGGACGGAGAAGATGACCTCGCCGGGGCTGAGTAATTTGAGGCCTTCGGTACGCGATATCAGCTTGCAATGCGGCGGGAAGATACTCGAGACGCGGACAAGATTGCACGCGGCAATGCCGGCCGAACGCAGCGCCAGCTCAAAGCTTGAAAGTCGCTCGCGGTGTTTTCCGACGCCCTTGGTCAGGAAAATTTTCTTGGGTACAAACATATTTCGCGTTGCGAGACTCTTTGCCTCCGGATGCAGACAAATTTCAAGGAAGAAGGGCGACGGGCCCGATGACGCTTTTCCGAGGAAACGAATAGCAGAAAAAAACTCCAGCGTCAATTCCTTTCGCCACTTCTTGCCTGCTCCGCGGCCTCGCAGACTATTGACGAACGCAAGAGGATGGGCTATGTTCGGCGGTTAAAATTCCCGCCGGCCAATTGACCGAGGAGAAGGCGAATGGATCCGAAAAGTGTTTTGGAATTCGCGCAGAAGAACAACGCCAAGATCGTGGACATACGATTCACCGACCTGCCGGGGTTGTGGCATCACATTTCCTTCCCGATTCACCAGCTTACTGAGAAATCCTTCGAAGACGGGTTCGGGATTGACGGCTCGTCAATTCGCGGTTGGGCGGCTATTCACGAGTCGGATATGCTGCTCGTGCCCGATCCCACCTGGCACCTGATGGATCCCTTCCGCGACACCCCGACGCTGTGCATGATCGGGGACATCATTGATCCGGTGACGAAGCAGAACTACCCCCGCGACCCGCGCTACATTGCTCGCAAAGCGGAGGCGTACCTCAGCTATTCGGGAATTGCCGATACGGCCTACTTCGGCGCCGAAGCTGAGTTCTTCATTTTTGACAGCATTCGGTTTGACCAGCGCGAGCAGCACGGCTTTTATTTCATTGATGCCGAGGAAGGCCGGTGGAACTCCGGGCGCGAGGGGCACAACCTCGGCTACCGTCCTCGTTACAAGGAGGGCTACTTCCCGGTGCCGCCGACGGACCATTATCAGGACTTGCGCAGCGAGATGACGCTGATGATGGAGCAGTGCGGCCTTGAGGTCGAATGCCACCACCACGAGGTAGCCACCGGCGGCCAAACCGAGATCGACTTGAAGTTCGGCAAGCTCCTCCGTTCCGCCGACAACATGATGCTCTACAAATACATTGCCCGCAACGTGGCGGCTCAATACGGCAAGACCGTCACCTTCATGCCCAAGCCGCTTTTCCAAGATAACGGTTCCGGCATGCACACCCACCAATCGTTGTGGTTCAAGGAGAAGCCGCTCTTTGCCGGCGACCGGTATGCCGGGCTGAGCCAGATGGCTTTGTGGTACATCGGCGGTTTGCTCAAACACGCTCCCGCCATGGCCGCTCTGGTTGCGCCGACGACCAATTCCTACAAGCGCCTGGTGCCCGGGTTCGAAGCGCCGGTGAATCTGGCTTATTCCCGCCGCAATCGCTCAGCCGCGTGCCGGATTCCGATGTATTCGGTGAGTCCCAAGGCCAAGCGGGTCGAGTTTCGCCCGCCGGATCCTTCCTGCAATCCCTATCTTGCTTTTTCGGGGATGTTGCTGGCCGGCCTCGACGGCATCGAGAACAAGATCGATCCGGGAGAGCCGCTCGACAAGGATATCTACGACCTGAGCCCGGAGGAGCTGAAAAATGTGCCGTCGCTGCCGGGCTCACTCGAAGAATCGCTGCGAGCCCTGGAGAAGGATCACCAGTTCCTGCTCAAAGGCGACGTGTTCACTGAGGAAGTCATCGAACTGTGGATCGACTACAAGATGAAAAACGAAGTGAACGCGATGCGCATGCGGCCGCATCCGTACGAGTTTGCCCTGTACTACGACATCTAGTTCCGGTTCCGGAAGCGGTGGCCGGCAGCCCGCCGTTTGGTTTATCCCGCTGGCAAGCGCGCCTTGTGGCCGGAGACAAGCGCCGCAGTTCGCTCTCCTCCCGACGCGGCGGTTGGCAACCTGTCCTGACTCGCTTTGAACGCAGCCGATTCCCGCCCATGTTCGCGTGCCTTGTGATATAAAAAGGCCGAGGAAGCGGGAAGCCCATGGACGCGGCTTTCACGGGTATTGCTTTTGTCGAACCGAAGCGCGCTGAAACCAACCTTGCCCTTTTGCAGCAGCGCCTGCCGACGCCGCTCTACGCCGCTCTCCCGACGCAGCTTTCTCAGGTTCCGGATCCCGATGGTGCGCTCAATTTCCTGGAACGCTTCTCGGTAAGCTGCGCGGTGGAAGTCACTGAATACCTCAACCGCTTTCCCGCCGCCCTCCACTATTTGCTTTTGCTCTTCAGCCACTCGCGCTTCCTGTCAGAGACCCTGATCCAGCAGCCGGCAGTGATCCAGTGGCTGCATCGCGACCGGAACCTGGGGCGAAGCAAATCCCGTGAAGACCTGCTGGAGGAGCTGGCTCGCTTTGAAGCAACTTCGTTTGAGGACGACCCGTCGGTGCGTCTGGCGCGCTTCAAGCGTCGGGAATACCTCCGCATCACGCTGAAAGATGTGCTGGGCGTGTCCACACTGGCGGAATGCACCGCCGAACTGAGCACGTTGGCCGATGTGCTGCTCGAGAAAGCGTTGCGGTTCGCCCTTCAGCGCCTTCAAGCCGAATACGGCGCGCCGCAATCGCTCGATAACCAGGGCCGGCGCATCGAGGCACAGCTTGCGATCCTCTCGCTCGGCAAACTCGGCGGGGTGGAGCTGAACTACAACTCCGATATTGACCTGCTCTTTCTCTACAGCCATGAAGGCACGACCAGCGGCGTCGGGGCGGAGCCGAGTCGTATTGCCAATTCTGAGTTCTTTGTTCGTCTTGCCCACGCCGTTCTCAAGTTGATCACGGCGTTTACTTCGGAAGGGGCGGTCTTTCGGGTGGACCTTCGTCTTCGGCCGCAGGGCCAGGAGGGTGACATTGCGGTGAGCGTGCCGGTAGCGTTGGACTACTACCGCACGCGCGGCCGCGAGTGGGAGCAGCAAATGCTCATCAAGACGCGCTGGTCGGCTGGCGACCCGGCCACGGCGCGGGAATTTCTCCAGCAGGTTTTGCCGCTGGTCTATCAGCACGAACCGAACCTGGCTGCGGTGGAGGCAGTTCTTAATGCCCGCGAAGAAATCTCGCGCCAGCAAGTTCGTCCCGCAACTTCGGGACGCAAGAAACGCCTGCCGATCAACGTCAAGCTTGACCGCGGCGGGATCCGGGACATTGAATTTCTGGCCCAATGTTTGCAGCGGCTTTATGGCGGCAAGGACCCCTGGCTCCGCTCGGGCAGCACCCTTTTTGCGCTCCAGAGGCTTCATGACAAGGGCTATCTCACCGGGCGAGACTACTTTCGCCTGGCCACCGCCTACGAGTTCCTCCGCGATGTCGAGCACCGGCTACAACTCGTGCTCGGGCAACAAACCCACACACTTCCCACGGAAAAGCGGGAATTGGAATTGCTCGCCCGGCGCAGCAGCCCAGTGGGAGGCGGGGGAGGCGGCCAGGCGCTCGCCGACCACTTTGTGTACCGGCTTCGGCAGCACCTGACCGAGGTCCGGGAAATCTACGAGAGGATCCTGCACGAAGAAACACCGTCCGCCGCAGCCGATCTGAGGATCCGGGAACCTTCCGCCTCCTCCCTAGCTCCTCCGGAGAGCCTGTATGCCGGCGTGTTCGCGACCCTGCGGGAGAAGAGGCCGGCCCTGGCGAGCGCCATTGATTCGCTGGAGCTGAGCGACCAGGGACGGCGACGTCTTCGCCGGGCGCTCGCCGCAGTGGTTGAAAATGAGTCGGCTCTGAACCAGATGGACGCTCACCGCAAGCTTATTCCGAAGTTGATTCCGATTTTTGCGCTGAGTGATTGGGCGACGGACCTGGCTGCCCGCCATCCAAGAGAGATTTGCCATTTCCTGGCCGGTTGTGCTGGATCCACTTTTGTCCAGGCAGCACGTCCGGAGGAAAGGGTTGCCGAATGTTCTCTTCCGGCACGCCTCTCGGCGCTGCGGGCCGATTACCGCGCAGCGCTCACTCATTTCGGCGCGGCATCCATCGCCGGGCATATGTCATTGTGGAAGACACTGGAGGGAATCTCGCGCGCGGCGGAACGCGCCTTGACCGAGGCGTGGGAGCTCGTCCTGCTGGAAAAATTCGAATGCGATGTCAACCCGGAGGGGCAACCCTTCGCCTGCCTCGCGCTCGGCCGGCTCGGCACGCAGGAAATGGACATTGGCTCCGACGCTGATCTTGTTTTTGTGGCTGCCGAGGACCTCTCGGCTGAGGAACGGGATGGGTGGCGACGCTTGGCTGAACGGTTCGTTCATCTTTTGAGCAGCCATACCCGCGAGGGCACGGTGCTCTCGGTGGATGCGCGGCTTCGCCCCGGAGGCGGACAAGGCGACCTGGTGCAACCGGCAAGCTATCTCCGCCAATATTTCAGCCGCGAGGCGCAGGCCTGGGAAGCGGCTACCTATCTGAAGGCGCGACCCGTCGCGGGCAATCGCCAGCTCGGCGAAGCGGTGGTGCAAGAGGTACAGGGCATTTTGCTCGACCGGTTCAGCAACGATCCCGGCCTGGCAGCGTCGCTCGGTCAAATACGGGAGCGGCTGGAGCAGGAAATTGCTGGCGATCCAAAACAGCCCAATTTCAAGACTGGCGTGGGCGGCTTCTATGACGTGGACTATGCGCTCGCGTTTTCCGGGTTGCGGTCCAAAGCAACGCCAGGGGCGAGAAATACCCTTGAGCAGATCAGGGCGCTCGAAGAGGCAGGTGCGCTCGCTGCTGAGGACGCCGCCGGGCTTCGCGGGGCAGCCACTTTCTTTCGCAGCCTGGATCATGCCATTCGACTTGCGACCGGTCGGGCCCACGATACTCTCCCCGAACGGCCCCACTTGCCGGCGGTGGCTGAAATGCTTACCCGGTGGCAGGGGAAGTCCATTTCCGCCGCGTCGTTGACGGACAGGCTTCTGGAACACCAGCGCATCGCCCGCCAGCTCTATCAAAAGCTCGTGCGGTGAGACCGCGTGACGGATACGTTTTCTCGGAAGGAAGCTGCTGATAAAGAGGACGAGCCAGATCCTGCGTTTGCCCCGTCAGAACCAGAAAAAGGTGCCCATAGCGCGCCAGCTTGCCGGTGATCAAGAAGTTGTTCTTGACGTGGTCGTAGCCACAGCGTTGCTGCTGCTATCAGTGGACTGCTGTACGAACTTGGAGCCACTCGCGGGTTCTCCAGTCTCTGGTTCCCCCAGGCGAGGTCAGACCGCTCGAAGAAAGCGTGCCCAAAAGCCGCCTTCGAATACCTGCGCAGTTGGTTGAAAGACCGAAGCATGAGCTGGTTCAATCGTGTGCGCCAAAACCACAAGTTCTGGCACACTACGTAGAGATTAAGTAAAAGTTTCAACAACGAATCTTCAGAGCGCAGCGCGGCGCGGTTCCTTGCTTTGCTCCTGAGCGAATGTTATTCTAAATACGTCAAGTGACTTTGCCGCTCCACATCGTGTCCTGAAGCGTTGTCTTCTCGTTGAGGGGAAAGATGGGCCGTTCGCTCGCCTACAAAATCATCGAAGAACATCTTGTGGAAGGCAAAATGGAGCCGGGGGCCGAGATCGCTCTCCGGGTGGACCAAACGCTCACCCAGGACGCCACCGGAACGATGGCCTATTTGCAATTTGAGGCGATGGGCATCCCGCGGGTGCGCACCAAGCTTTCGGTCAGCTACGTGGATCACAACATGTTGCAGACCGGGTTTGAGAATGCCGATGACCACCGCTTCCTTCAGACGATTGCGGCCAAATACGGCATTCACTTTTCCCGGCCGGGAAACGGCATCTGTCACCAGGTTCACCTGGAGCGTTTCAGCTCGCCGGGGCAAACGCTGCTCGGCTCGGACAGCCATACGCCGACGAGCGGTGGCGCCGGCATGCTGGCCATCGGCGCGGGGGGACTCGACGTGGCCGTGGCCATGGGCGGCGGGCCGTTCTACACCACCATGCCCAAGATTCTCGGTGTCCGGCTGAAGGGCAAGCTCCAGCCCTGGGTTTCCGGCAAGGATATCATCCTCGAAATGCTGCGCCGGCTCACCGTGAAAGGCGGCGTGGGAAAGATTATCGAATACTTTGGCGAGGGTGTTGTCTCGCTGAGCGTTCCTGAACGCTCGACGATTACGAACATGGGTGCCGAGCTGGGCGCTACCACTTCCATTTTTCCCAGCGATGACTTGACACGCGCGTATTTGCGCGCGCAAGGGAGAGACAAGGTTTGGAAGCCCCTGGCGCCGGACCCGGACGCTACCTACGATGAGCTTATCGAGCTTGATCTGAATGCTCTGGAGCCGCTCATCGCCCAACCCCACAGCCCGGACAACGTTGTGAAGGTGCGCGATGTCGAGGGCACAAGAGTGGATCAGGTGTGTGTCGGAAGCTGTACGAATTCATCGTTCCGCGATTTGATGGTCGTTGGGAAAGTTCTGAAAGGTAAAATCGTCCACCCCCACGTCAGCCTGACCGTCACGCCGGGCTCGCGTCAAGTGTACGAGATGGTAAGCCAGGCGAG
>DATBWB010000101.1 GCA_036514995.1 Candidatus Acidiferrales bacterium | reverse complement strand
CGACCCTCTTGTCGGCAAAGAAGCTTGTCATGGGCTCCCCTGGAGACAACCGCGATGGGAGCAGACTCACTCTGACGCCCGCGCTGACAATTGGCGTTCGAGCCGGCCGTTGAGCTGGTCGCCCAGCAACTTGATGTCAGCATCGACCATCAGCCGCACCAACTCCTGAAATCTCACTTTGGGTTCCCAGCCCAGCCGGCGTCGAGCTTTGCTGGCGTCACCTTGCAAAATATCCAATTCGGCCGGGCGCAAATAGCGGGGATCTATTTCGACATATTTCTTCCAATCGAGCCCTGCGTAAGCGAAGGCACACCCCACGAATTCCCGTACGGAGTGGGTTTCTCCCGTGGCAATGACATAATCACCCGCTTCCGGCTGTTGCAGCATCATCCAGATGGCTTCCACATATTCGGGGGCATAGCCCCAGTCTCGTTTCGCATCCAAACTTCCCAGATAAAGCTTGTCTTGCAGTCCGGCAAGAATGCGTGCTACGGCGCGCGTGATTTTGCGGCTGACGAACGTTTCCCCGCGGCGGGGGGACTCGTGGTTAAAGAGAATCCCGTTCGAAGCAAAGAGGCCATAGCTTTCTCGATAATTGACCGTCATCCAGTAGGAATAGAGTTTTGCGCACGCGTAGGGACTCCGCGGGAGAAAGGGTGTAGATTCGCTCTGCGGAACCTGACGAGCATTACCAAACATTTCGCTGCTGGCCGCGTTATAAAACTTTGCCTTGGTTCCTGTCTCCCGCATCGCCTCCAACAACCGCGTCGTCCCCAGCGCGGTTATGTCCCCGGTGTACTCGGGGATATCAAAGCTCACGCGAACGTGGCTTTGAGCCCCGAGGTGATAAATCTCGTCAGGCCGCAGCCGGTAGAGCAGCTTGATGAGGCTGGTCGAATCGCCAAGGTCGGCAAAGTGCAGGAACAGGCGAGCGTCGCGCTCGTGCCAGTCGGGAAGAATATTGTCAATGCGGGTCGTGTTGAAGCTGCTCGAACGGCGTTTCATGCCGTGAACCTCGTACCCTTTGGCAAGCAATAATTCGGCCAGGTAGGAGCCGTCCTGTCCGGTGATTCCTGTAATCAACGCCCTTTTCACGAGATGCCCGACCTCCTCACCAACCGACCGTTCCATCCCCCACCCGGCCTCAAGCTAGCGCCTTTGCGCCGCAACCCCCGACCCCAATCGCTTGTTCGCCGCAGCCGATGGAGCGCGGCCGTCCGTCCGGAATGACTGGCGGGATCTAACGGCCAGCGATCGCGAACTTCTCCTTTTCGATAGCCGCCAGAGCCTTGGCTGCGTCTTCGACGAAACCGCGGACCGTATCGCGGCTGTATTTGTGGTCCACCATCTTGGCCAGGAAAGGCGGCGGGATGGTCACCACGTGGGCGCCGGCCAGGGCGGCGTTCTGCACATCCATGACGCCACGCATGCTGCCGGCAATAATTTTCGCTTTCATCCGCCAGGCGTCGAGCCAGCGCCGCACCGCCGCCACCGTCGGGTAAGGGTCATTGCCTTCATCGGCGATGCGGCCGCAAAACAAGCTCACGTAGGTGGCGCCGGCCTTGGCCGCCAGCATGGCCTGGTTGAAGGAAAGCATCGCGGTGGTATTGATGCGGATGCCCTGCGAGGCAAGTTGATGGATCACTCCCAGGCACGATTCGCCGTGTTGGTTGATAATCGGGATCTTCACGACAATATTGGGCGCCAGCGCCGCAAACCCCTGCCCCTGCACGACCATCTCTTCCCGGTTGTCCGTTGTCACCTCAACACTGAGCGGCGCCCCATTGAGCAACGCACAGAGGCGGCGGACGCCCGGCTCAATTTCGTAAACCTTGTCTTTGAAGAGAATGGAAGGGTTGGTGGTGACGCCATCCACCACCCCCTGGGCGACCCACTTTTGAATCTCCTTCGCGTCTGCGGAATCGAGAAAAATCTCCATCGCCACCCTCCAGAGCTTGAATTTGGCGACTCGCTTCCCAGAGATCCTGGCAAATGAAATGGGGCCGTACGCCTTGCCGTTCCATGAGGCGACAGACATCGCACTTCCAACTGCCAAGGTAGATGGTTCGGCAGCCGGCTCGCTGGCCTGCCTGGACATCGCTCGCGCTGTCTCCCACCATGTAGGAACGTTCGAGATCAATCCCGAAATCGGTTGCCGCCTGCAGCAGGAGTCCTGGCTGGGGTTTGCGGCAAGCACACCGTAGCCGATAGCGTTTCAAAGCTGCGCCGGGATGGTGCAGGCAGTAGAGCGCGGCATCGAGGCGAGCGCCCTGGCGAGCGAGAGAGCGCTTCATTTTTCGATCCATGGCGGCGAGCGTTCGGGCCGAGAAGTGGCGCTTGGCGATTCCCGGCTGATTGGAAACCACAATGACTTTGAACTGGAGCCGGTTGAGCCGCTGGATGGCTTCGCCCACCCGGGGGCGAAGATGAAATTGCTCGACCGTGAAGGGCGAATCAACCAATCCGATCTCCGGGTAATAGACGACGTCGTTAATCACGCCGTCGCGGTCAAGGAAGACTGCTCGCATACTGCCGCCTGTATCTTTTCCTTCAAGCAGAAGGTGATCAAATGCTCGAGCACCAGGTGGAACGATTCGACGTGAGGAGTGGAAGGAAACGGCACCACCAGGCAAACATCGGCGATGGCCTTCATCGCCCCGCCGTCAAAACCGCTCAAACCAATGGTGGTGCCGCCAAACTCTTCCTTGGCAACCAGCATCGCCTTCAAAAGATTTTGCGACCACCGGTCGGCCTTGTCGCGGCCGCTGCCACCATGCACGCTGATGCCGATGAGCACGTCGCCCTGCCGCATCAGGTTGCGCAGTTGCTCGGCAAAGAGGTTGTCGAAGCCGTTGTCATTGATCCAGGCCGTCATGAGGGGAATGTTGTCGGTGAGGCTGATGGCGCGGAGGCGCTTCTGTCCCTCCACAATCGTCACCTTGGAGAGATCGCAAGCAAAGTGAGTGGCGGTAGAAGCCGAGCCGCCGTTTCCCATGAGGAATACGCCCCGGTCGCTTCGCCAGGCATCAAAGAGCACTTCGATGGCGCGATCGATCTCCTCGCGAGAAAGCCGCTCGATGATCGTCTGCATCTCACCGAGGTAGCGGTTGATGTAAGCGGTGTTTGACATGGCATTGCGTCCCCGGGGCACGGCGCCGGCGGCCGAAGCGCCCTCAGAAATTCACCAAGACCTTCGAGCCATCCTTTTCAATGCGGAAGCGCATTTCCTGTAGGCCTTCCTGTTCCATGACGCTGCGCAATCGTTGCTTTCCGCCGTTACAGTAGAACATCAAGAACCCGCCCCCGCCTGCCCCCATCAACTTCCCGCCCAGCGCCCCGTTGGCGCGAGCGATTTCGTACCAGCGATCAATGCGGTTCTCTGAGACCTTTGGTGAAAGTCCTCGCTTGACCTGCCAATGGGCGTCGAGCAGCCGGCCGAACTCGTCCAGATCCCCGGCCAAAAAGCAACGTTGCACTTCTCGGCCAATCTCCTTGATGCGATGAAGCCTCTCGATTTGTTGGTTTCTTTCTTTGCCGGAAGCGTCACGTTGTTCGCCGAGGACTTCCGAGGCATTGCGCCGGATGCCGGTATAGAAAAGCAGGGTGTTGCTTTCAAACTGCTCGCGGGCATCCGGGCTAAGCCGCAGGGGCAGGGCGGAAACGGTTCCGTCGCGAGCAATTTCCAGACAGGTGACTCCGCCGAGCGCCGCCAGATATTGATCCTGTTTGCCGATGGGTTCGGCCAAGGTGTCCATTTCGATCTGGCAAGCCTCCTGGGCCAGTTGTTGCGCGGAGACATACTCTCCCCCGTAGGCATGCAAGGCATTCAGCAGGCCGACGGTAAAGCTGCTGGAGGTGCCGAGCCCGGTATTGGCCGGAACATCGGCCAGGGAAACGATTTCAATCGGGTCCTGAACCTTGAGCAACTTGAGCGCCTCGCGGACCAGCGGGTGCTGGATTTGCTCGACGGCATCGACAATCTCCGTCTTCGAATAGCTCACCCGTATGCTGGGCTCAAAGCGGCGTTTCACGATGACGTAGACATATTTGTCAATCGCCGTCGCCAGCAGAAAGCCGCCATGTTCGTTGGCATACCACGGCAGGTCTGTTCCCCCGCCGCCGAGCGGCAACCGAACTGAGGTCCTGGTAACAATCATGGGGTGTCTCCGTCCTGCACTGCCTTGTGCGGGGCTCGGCGTATTTTCTTCCTCGGGTCTCGACCGGAAGGGCGATGCTGCCCGGCTTACCCTTCAGTGTGAACCCTGCGCCGCGCTACGCGCTTCTTCTTCGGGCGAAGCCTCGGCGTAGCTCGAGTAGTAGTTGTAGTAACTCCGCTCGTAGTAGTAGCTGTCCTGTGTCACATCCACGTTGTTCAGCACGACGCCAAGGACGTTCCCGCCCGCTTCCGCCAGCAAGGCATGAGCCCGCCGCACCAGCTCGCGCGGGGTCTTTCCGCCTTCGACGACAAGCACCACGCGTTCGACAATCCGCGCCAGGATGCGGGCGTCGGCCACGTTGAGCACCGGCGGCGAGTCCAGAATCACCACGTCATAGGTCTTGGCCGCCTGGCCGACCAAATCGTCCATGCGCGGTGCGCTCAAGAGTTCAGAGGGATTCGGCGGCACCGGCCCGCAAACCACCACGTCCACATTGGGCACGTAACTGTGCTGGATCACGTCCGCAGAGGGGAGGAGCCCGGTCAGGTGGGTGACCAAGCCCTGGCGGCTGTCGAGTTGGAAAATGCGGTGCAGTCGCGGCTTGCGCAGATCGCTGTCAATCACCAGGACACGACTTCCCAACTGCGCCAGCGCGATGGCCAGGTTGGCCGCCGTGGTGGTCTTGCCTTCTCCCGGGCTGGCGCTGGTGACGAGCAAGGTCCGCGGGGCATGCTCGGCCGCCGAGAGCAAAATCGAGGTGCGCAGACTGCGATAGGCTTCTTGCAAAGCGGTGGGGCTGGTCTCGTGGGAAATAATTTCGGAAGCTCGTACTCCGGCAGCGAGCTTTCTGCGGCGCGAACCATAGCCGTAGAGGCGGCGGTGGCCGTCGAGGCTGGTGACCGAGGGAATCATGCCCAGCCAGGGCGCGCGCAGGTAGCGCTCAATGTCATCCGGACTCTTGAGGGTATTGTCGAGATACTCTTGCAAGAAGGCAGCGCTGGCGCCGAGGCCCAGCCCAAAGGCCAGCCCGAGCGCGAGGTTCAGCAAGATCATCGGCCGCACCGGCTTGCGAGGAATTTCCGCCGGGTCCACCACCCGGATGTTGCTGGCCTTCAAGCCGGCCGACACGCCGGCCTCTTTCAGTCGCTGCAACAATCCCTCGTAGAGCTGTTTGTTGGTGTCCACCTCACGCTTCAGGATGTTGTACTGGATGGTCTTCTCAGCAATTTGCTCCGCCTCGCGCTTCTGGCGTTCAAAAGCAACCCGCAGCATTTCTTCCCGGCGCACTGCGGCCAGATAGTCGTTGGTGAGCTTCTGCGCGCCGCGGTTTCGCTCTTCGGCCAGCACCCGCTCGACCTCGTCGATCTGCCTTTGCAACTGCACCACCTGCGGGTAGTTGGTCGAGAAGGTGGAAGTGAGTTGAGAGTATTGGCGTTTCAGTTCCGCCAGACGAAGAGTAAGGTCCTGCATCAACTTGCTGTCGAACACCCCCGGCAGCGATCCCGGGTCGCCCTCCTGGACAAGCCGATAGACGGATTCCTTCTGGATGCGCTCGGCTTCAGCCTCGGATAGTTCCGCCTGCAGCAATTTCAGGCGCTCGTCAACGATCTTCCGCCGCTGCCCTGATTCGTCCTCGAGAAAAACGATGGCGTTGTGGCGAGCATAGCTTTGGAGTTCGTCGTCGGACTTTTCCAGCCGAATCTTGAGCGCGGTGAGCTCCTGAGAAAGCCACTCCGAGGCTTTTTGGGTGGCCTCCCAGCGGGCTTCCAGGTTCTGGTTGATGAAAGAGCCAGCCAAGGCGTTCACGGTTTGTGCCGCCAACGCCGGGTCAGCCGAGTCAAAGCTCACCTTGACCAGCCGGCTGCGTCGCACCGGCTCCACGCCCAAGCGCTTGAGAAAGTTTCGCAAGACGACTTGATATGTTTTCGCCGAATGTTTTTCCTCCAATCGCTCCTGAGCGCGCACCTCGACCGGGGCCGTTTTCCAGGGCCACCAGGAGCGGGGCAGAAATTCCGGTTGCCGGTCGAGGCCCAGCTCGTCAATGACCCGCAACGCCAGGCTGTGGCTCTGCAAAATCTTGTACTGGGTTTCCAGGTATTCATCGGAGTCCGAGCTGAACTGGAAAATCTCCTTGAAGCTAAAAATCTGCGGGTTTTCCTTGTCAATCTGCAGGGTCGCCTGAGCGCGGTAGATCGGCGTCTGTCGGACGGTGCCGACGAGCACCACCACAAAGAGCACCACAAAGATACTGAGCACGGTCCACCGGCGCTTGCGCAAGATGCGCCAGTAGTCCAACAGATGAGGCGCCTCGCCGGGTTCGGGAGGAAAGCTGCCGGGCCAATTCCATTCCGGCCGGGCCGGTTCCAGCGGGCCGGGAACAATCCGTTCGATCTGATTCGATGCCATGGATCTCCTCTACTTCGATCCGATGCGCCGGCGCTAGCGTCGCCAGATGATCAGTCCGGTCACAATTTGTAGGGCGCTCTCCATGCCGCGGTAGGCGGCGGTCTTTCCTGTGCTGCTCGGCACAAATACGATGTCTTTCGGCTGCAGGACAGGGTCGGGCGACCTGCCGCGGAGCAGTTGGGCAAGGTTGAGAGGCAATTCACGCCGCTGGCCGTCCGCACCGGTGCGAATAATGCGCGCCCGGGTTTGGGCGGCGGTACGATTCATGCCTTCCGCCAGTGCGATTGCCTGCAGCACGGTGATGCTTTCATTGTTCTTCAGCTTGAACCCGCCGGGCTTTTTCACGTCGCCCACCACATAGACGATCCCGGCCTGGCTCACCTTGACAATGTCTCCCGGAAAGATGGGCACGTTCAGCGCCTCATCGGCGCTGTAGAGCAACTGACGCAAATCCACGGAGAGGACTCTTGTTTCCTGCAAGCCGCCGGGGAGGCCATTCAGATCTCCGGGGGGTGCGTCTGGGGTTTCGGCCGGCGGTGGCGCTCCACGAAGGCTTTCCCGGCGGGCCACCAGCACGGTGTCGCCGGCATCCTCGGCGAGCCCGGAGGCGAGCGAGAGCACCTCAATTAATGTCTTGCTTCCGTGAAGCTGATAGACGCCGGATTTCTGCACCGCTCCGATGACGGAAACTCCGTGACTGCGCATCTCGCGCACGGAAACGCTGGCGTGCGGGTCGTGCATGTACCCTCTCTGGCGGAGCAATTCTTCAACGACGAGTTCGAACTCTCGCGGCGTCAAGCCGGACGCATGGACAGGACCGAGCAGAGGCAGAGTGAGCCTGCCGGTCGGCGAGATACGCGCTACGGCGCCCAATTCGGGCGCCTCGAACACCGCTACCTCAATCAAGTCCTCCGGGCCCAGGCGATAGTCCAGCGGGCCGATGGTTGCCGGGGGTGGGGCGGAATGTTGTTCGATCCGCCGATTGAGTTCTTCGACGGTCAAGGGATTTTGCGGTGACTGGCCGGGGGCCTGCGCCGCACCAGGCGGGTACGGGGCTTGCGCTGATAAACTCACCTGCAGGGCGAGAGTGACTATCAAAGTTAGGCTTGTTTTGACCTTCATGCGGCTCTCTTTTCGCCAGCCGATGTCTTCACGGGAGACAGCCGCGGCGTTTCCGTCCTTGGCCGTATCGGCTCGGGCTCCCATCAAGCCCGGAACATCGCTAGCAAAGGCTATTCTGTAGAAGGGGAATTAATCGAATCGGGGAGTTTCCGCCGATTCTGAGGAAGGGGTAAGTGTCACGCCAGAAGGCAGAGGGTTCCTCTGGCTTGCCTCAGTTCATGTCCGTTGTACAACCGCTCGGCCATCCTCCACCAGACGTCCTCTCAGGGCTTCCCGCTCAACGTGAACCATCCCGGTCCTGCGGGCGTCGCTCGACTGCCGACCCGCCATCCTCGCCAAATGGCGTTTGAGAGACGCAACAAGCCTGAATTGCGCACCACGTTTTTCCGCCGGAAAGAGCAGGTTAGTTGAGTGTGGGAATAAACGGAAAAGCTGAGCCCGGCCCATCAAAACCTTTCCCGAATTAAATTGGGACTCAGCCTTCCAAGACTGAATGACCAGCATCCTAAATTGGCTTCGCTGCCTTGTCAAGGGTAAAGTTTCAGAAGAGAACGCCGCGGGCAACAAATTGGCCGAACTGAGCTTTGCCCTTTGCCCGGCCCGCGGCCCTCGGCAACTCCTTTCGGGCTACGGCCTACAGGAGTTACCGAACCACGAAAACCCAAACCGAAACACAAATACATTCCGCCCCCGGATCACCCTTTGAGGAGGACATTTCTACTTGGCAAAAAAGCGGACATTTCTACTTTGCGTTGAAAGTTCTTTTTTCTCCCTTGACAACCGTGGACATTTTTCTATAGCATCCGTGACTGCGTGGCTCCCCTTCGCTGCGCAAGGAGGGGAGCATGAAGCTTCCGGAAATTTTTCGGCAAACGCTCGCGATTGCGCTGTGCTGGTTTCTTCTCACCATTCCTGTTTCCATTGCTCAAGCCGAGACGAAAGCGATTGGCATGGTCCAGTTTCAGGGCAACGTGTTGATCAACGGCGCCAGTTCGCCATCCAACGCGACTCTGTTCTCGGGCGATACCATTTCTGTTCCGGCCGGCGCGCCGGCGCTGCTCACCACCGGCGATGGCGCCCGGATTGAACTGCGACCCAACTCGGAAGCCTCGTTTGTCGCCGGGGCAACCGGGACAGAGGTGCTGCTCAAGCAGGGCGCTGTCCGCGTCCAGACGGCACAACCCGGCCAGGCGGCTGTTTTGATAGAAGGCCTGCTTGCCCGCAGCTCCGAGAAAGCGGCAACGTTGTTTGAGGTGGTGCGGCAAGACAAAAAGGTTGACGTGACAGCCGGCCGGGGCAAAGTCGAAATCAGCGGGCTTGTCGGCGGGACGGTCACCGTGCCTGCCGGCAAGCGAGCCACGCTTGAGGCCCGGCCGGAGAGTGCGGGGCAAAGTCAACCGCCTGCGGCGGGAGTCGGTGGTAGCACTTATGCCGACATTCCCGCTTGGGGTTGGTGGCTCATCGCCCTCGGAATAGCTGGCGGGCTTACGGGCGGGATCTTGGCCGCGACGCTGGGTGACGAAAGTCCGTCTGGCCGATAGGCAGCCTCCCCTTCCCTGCCATCTCTCCTGTCGAAGACAACCGTTCGAGGCGTGCCGCGCTGTTGATGGCGCGGCTACAAGGGGAAGGCGGAGTGTCGCTATCCTGGTAGGCAGCGAGCCGCCAGACCTGTAGTGAGCGAAACGAACCTAATGGTTGCTTTTCCCCGCTTCCTTGCCGCTTGCTTGAACTCACCTTTTCTCGCTGGCAAAGCGCCCGGTTTTTGACTACCATGCGGTGGCGCGCGGCGACCATGCCATTCCCGCCAAGCAGATTTCATTTGGGAGCAAGGGTCCAGCGACGGGCTCAAACCATGGAGGAAGCCCGCCGGCAGATTCGGGCAGCTTGCGATACGCTGGCGCGCATCCCTCCCGGACTGCTCGAGCGTCTTGCCGAGATGGTAGAGCGAGCGGCCGCCGCGCTGGCTCGGGGACGGAAAATTCTTTTATTCGGCAACGGGGGCAGCGCCGCTGACGCGCAGCACATTGCCGGTGAACTCGTCCATCGTTTGAAGCGGCGTCGGCGGGCATTGCCGGCGATGGCGCTGACCGGGAATCTCGCGGCGATTACGGCGATTGCCAATGACGATTCGTTTGCCGATATCTTTGCCCGTCAGCTCGAGGCATGGGCCGAGCCCGGCGACATCGTGATCGGCATTTCGACGAGCGGCCGTTCGGAAAACGTCCTCCGGGGGCTGCGCCGGGCGCGTGCCCGTGGCGCCTTCACGATCGGGTGGACAGGGGAAAAAGGAAGCCGGCTCGGCCGCTCGGCCGATTTGCTTCTGGAATTCCCTGCGCGCGATACCCAGCGCATTCAAGAAGCCTATCTGGTTGTCGCCCACATCTTTTGTGACATATTGGAAGAGCGGGTCATGACCCGGCGACGCGCCAGGAGCTAGTGGTCTCTTTTCTTGCCGCCAATTCAAAAATCTGTTAGTTTCTGCATCCGGCTCCGGATAACATGAGCGAAACTGCCAAACACACTTCCTCGGCAGCACTTGAAGACCGTCTGATCGAAGCGATCGAAGCGAAAACCGCCCGCATCGGCGTGATTGGTTTGGGCTATGTTGGTTTGCCGTTGGTCATGAACTTCGCTGGCGCGGGTTTTGCTGTCTCCGGGTTTGACGTGGACGAAGAGAAGGTCCGCCGGCTCAACGCCGGAGAAAGCTATATCAAACACATTCCGGCGGATGGGATTCGTTCGATGCTCAACGCGAACCGCTTCCGAGCCACCAGTGACTTTTCCCGGCTCGGCGAGATGGACGCCATCATCATCTGCGTGCCCACGCCTCTTGACGAGCGGCGCGAGCCGGACCTCTCTTTTGTCGAAAATACGGCGAGGACGATCGGGCAGCACCTGCAGCGCGGCCAACTCATCGCGTTGGAATCGACGACCTACCCCGGGACGACCGAGGAGTTGGTCTTGCCGATCCTGGAACAGGGTGGGCTGCGTTGTCCGATGGTTGAGCGCGACGGCCCGCAAGCGGTGGCGAGTGATTTTTTTCTCGCCTTTTCGCCCGAGCGAGAAGATCCGGGTAACAAAACCTTCAGCCTCCCCAAGATCCCAAAGGTCGTTGGCGGCATCAATCCTCCGAGCAGGCGAGTTGCCGAAAAGCTTTACGGAATGATCGTCGGGCGGGTCGTCCCGGTCTCGTCCACCCGGGCCGCTGAAATGACCAAGTTGCTTGAGAATATCTATCGCTGCGTGAACATCGCGCTGGTAAACGAGCTGAAGCTGCTCTGTCAACGCATGAAGATTGACATCTGGGAAGTGATCGATGCGAGCGCGACCAAGCCCTTTGGCTTTGCGCCCTTTTATCCCGGGCCCGGGCTGGGCGGCCACTGCATTCCCATCGACCCCTTCTACCTTTCCTGGAAAGCGCGCGAATTTGACTTTACCACCCGCTTTATCGATCTGGCTGGAGAAATCAACACGGCGATGCCCTATCATGTGGTGGAGGCGGTCTCGGTCGCTCTCAACGAGCGTCAAAAGAGCGTCAAGGGCTCGCGCATCCTCGTCTTCGGGATTGCTTACAAGAAAGATGTGGATGACCTGCGCGAATCGCCTGCCCTCAAAATCCTCCAGCTTCTGCGGGACCGGGGCGCGCATGTTGACTACCACGATCCCTACTTTGCCCGGCTGCACCGGATGCGACACTACGATTTTTCAAAGATGACCTCCGTGGCCGTTGACGGCAAGAATCTGGCCTCCTACGATTGCGTGGTGATCGCCACCGACCACTCGAACTACGACTACCAGCAGATGGTCAACGACGCCCAACTGGTGGTGGATTCGCGCAACGCGACTCGCTGGGTGCGAGAGAAGCGCGAGAAGATTGTCCTCTGCTGATCCATGCCCAAAATCCAGAGCCGCCTCTTCCCGGCTCGCATCTTTAAAACAATGGCGCGTTTGTGCCGGAAATAGTTTGTGCTCATCATTGCTCACCGCGGTGCCTCGACTCGCCTTCCGGAAAATACGATGGCGACCTTCCTGGAGGCCGTCAAAATGGGCGTGAAATGGATAGAACTGGATGTGAGACTAAGTCGCGACCAGCAATTGCTCGTCTATCACGATGCAGCCATTGGCGGGAGAGCTTTATGCGAGATGACCGCTGAAGAGGCCCTGGCCGCCGCGAGAAAGCGCAGGCTGGCGATGCCTCGGTTGCGCGATGTGATGGAAGTGCTGAGCCGGCTCGCCCCGATGGAATGGGGGCGAGCCGGCCTCTTTGTCGATTGCAAGGATGCGGGCACAGAGCGAGCGCTGGCAGACTTGCTCGTCGCGGAAAAATTTCGAGACCGCTGCGTGGTCATCTCTTTCGAGCGTGCCCTGGTGCGAAACTTGAAGAATCTCTTGCCGGGCGTTCGCACGGGGATCCTCTCGAGGCGCGAGCTTTCTCGCCCGCTTGAGGCGCTCCGGGAAACGCAAGCCGACATCTTTCTTCCCAGGCATCCTCTCGTCAGCGGCAAGCTGGTTCAGAAAATCCATGGGGCGGGCTATGGGCTTGTGACGTGGACGGTAAATCGAGCGGGCGAAATGCGCCGGCTGATCCGCCTCGGAGTCGATGGCATCATCACGGATCGTCCCGATCGTTTGCAGCAGGTGCAGGAGTCGTTCGGGTCTCAGGGGTGAACGCGCACCAGTTCGACGCGGATCACACCGAAGGGCAGATGAGCCTCGATTTTGAGGGGTAAGCGCCGTGTATCGCGCGAGAGCCAGGCGTTCAATTTGTGATCGCTCACTGGCTGGTTGTTGCGCCAAACTTCGAGCTCCGCCCGAAGGGCGGCGAACTTGCCGGCAGGCACGGTCACTGCCTCGGCGCGCGAGACAACCCGGACGCGGAGTTGCCGGCTCTGCTGGCCATCAAAAAAATCAAAGGTGGCCGCGTCCTTCTTCTCCCAGTCGGTGGCTCGAACCGCATAGATTAACGCGACCGTGTCATGCGAACCCGTTTTGACCGGCACAACCCCGCCGGCCACTTTCGCCTCACTCCGTTTCAGGTCAAATTCGACAATGTTTTTGCGCTCGGTTTTGCCTTCGCGCAGGTGCATCTCGTAGCGCAGCGAGGCCAGCGAAGAGGCTTCGGCATAGGAGTCAAAGCGATCCTGGAGCAAAAAGAGATAGGAAGCCGGGGGCACCGTTTCCGCCGTGGCCACAAAGTGAAAGGTCGAACCGCCTGCCGGCGGTGCCGACGCAACCTCCAGATTGCCTCTCCCGGCCGCTACCAGCGTGGCCCAACCCGCCGTGAACTCCAGCTTTTCTCCCGCAGCAAAGGGGTAATCGGCTGACCGCGATCGTGCGGCGAGGCCTGTTGGAAGGAGGGCGGATGCATTTTTCTCAACGGCAGGGTGCGCCGCCGGCGTCGAAAGGGGAGGTACCGCGCTTGGACTGCCGGTCGCCGGGCCGTTTTCGATGCGCGCGGATGACGAAGCTGGCGGGCTCAGCGATCGGACGGCCACGTAGCCGATCGCGCCCAGAACCACAACCACAATGCCTATTTTCGCCATCACTCGCATGGATTCCTCTGCTCCCATTCCCAATGGGCCCGGCCATTCATCCGGGTTTTTCGCCGTTGTTCGCCGCTTCTCGAGACCCAACGTTGCGAGGAGCGGCTTCTGCCGCCCCCACCCCGCAGAGTTGGAACAGTAAGAGATTACTGGAATTTGCATGGACGGAACAGGAAAAAGGTGCCTGCCGGTCTTTGACTTGTCCTCGAAAGAGCCAAAGTTTCCGCAAAAAAATGGCCCCGAAGGAATCGGGGCCAGGCATAAGCAAAGACAACGAGCCTTACATCACACCGCCGCTGATCGGGATGTCAACCCACTTGCCGCCTTTCTCATACTTGAACTTTTCGGGAACGATGGCGCCGCCCTTGAGCATGCCGGTGACTTCCACCTTGGAGCCGACAGCGTCGGCAAACTTGGGCGCCGGAGCGGCGACGAATGTCAATTTGTTATTCGCTGATAAAACGGCGACTGGAATCCCAGCCCTGGCGCACATGGTTCCGCAGTCGTCCATATCGCCGTGCTTGTTGCCGGTCGATCCTTTGGCGATATAACACTGGGTGTCCACGAGGGTACCGGTGATGGTGGCGCTCCCCATCTTCCCCTTCTCACCAGAATAGGCAGTTAGAGCCATCACCACGAGCAACACCAAAAGGCTTACAACTCGAGCGTACCTCATTGACTTTCCTCCTCCATGTTTAAAACTTTTTTCTCTTAAGACGCCGTCCAGCCGCACAAGAAGCGCTACGCCAACCCTTCGGCTCCTCCCGCTTCAGCGCGCTATTCTGAAATATCGGGTTAGGAGCCTTGTCCGGCCCCGCCCACGACGGGGCTACCCGGCTCTTCCAAGGCTCGGATGAACTCCCAATGGCCGCGCCCGCACTTATTTCGGCACTCGGGAAAGGTCTGGCCCTGCTGCAGAATGGCCGGAAACTTGCATACCGAGCACCAGTAGATGCCGGTCTGTGGAATCGCTTGTCCGGGCTTGAACATCGGTCACCCCATGCGGAGCCGATATTCTAGCTGCGCGCTCGGCCCCGGACAAGGATTCTCGTTTTTGAGGTTAAGCCGGAAGCCGGTGTGCGTCCGTTAGTTTCCTCACATTTCCCTAAGTTGGCGGCGTGGAAGGTTCTCGGAGAGGAAGGGAAGCAGCAGGCCTCAAGAGTTGCGCCAGCTCAAGCAGGCTATCTACCGTCACATCCGGCGGACAGTCCTTCAGCCGGTGACTGCCCAACCCGTAGCTCACCCCGCAAGCGCAGATGCCGGCATTGCGCGCCGTGAGGACGTCAATTTCAGAATCGCCCACCAGGATGGCTTGCTTCGGCTGGCATGCGAGTCGCTCCAAAATGGCAAAGACCCCGATCGGGTCAGGCTTCTTCTTTTCAAAGCTATTGCCGCCGAAGACGAAGCGGAAGTAATCGGCAATCCCAAGACCAAGCAAGATCTCCTGACTGAATCGCACCGGCTTGTTGGTGAGCACGGTCAAATGCAGTCCGTTGAATTGCGCCAGCGCTTCGCGCACGCCGGGGTACGTCACGGTGTGGTCGAGCATGTGTTGGCGATAGTAGGCCAAGAAGAAGGGAAGGGCTTTCTCGATTTGCTCCTCGCGCGCTTCCTGGCCCAGGGAACGCCGGATAAGCATGGGCGCGCCCTGGCCCACGTAGCCGAAAATCATTTCCGGCTCGAGCGGCGCGAGCCCCATCTGGCAGCGGGTAGCGTTGACCGCCAACGCCAGGTCCAGCTTGGAGTCAATCAGGGTTCCGTCCAGGTCGAAGATCAAAACCGAAATCTGTCTGAAGTCCATCTTCCCGGTCAGCTCTCCTCGTTGCCGGCGAAACAGTCATTCTAGCACACGGCGGCCTCACCTGTTTTTCCTTGCGCCTGCTTGAGTCGCTCGATAGTATGAAATTTTGCTGCTCCTGGCACCTTCACCGGAGCAACGATGGCTGACATTTTTCCTTTTCGCGCCTGGCGATATGATCCGCAGAAAGTGGGCAATCTCGAGCTGGTAATCACTCAACCTTATGACAAGATCACGCCGGCCATGCAAGAGCGCTATTACTCGCTCAGCCCTTTTAACCTGGCCCGCGTCATTCGCGGCAGGACGGAGCCGAGCGACGATGAGAAAAACAACGTTTACCGGCGCGCTGCCGCCTATTTTCGCGATTGGATGCAGCAGGGTGTCCTGCTTTCGGACCCGGCCCCGGCTCTCTATGCCTACGACCAGGAATATGAAGTCCCGGGCAGAAAAGAGCGGAAACGACGCCGCGGCTTTATTGCTCTGGGCCGAATCGAGAATTACAGCGCCGGCGTCGTGTTCCGCCACGAACAAACCCTGTTAGCCCCCAAGGTGGATCGCCTCGAGCTCTTGCGGCAAACCCGCGCCCACTTTGGCCAGATCTTCATGCTTTACTCCGACCCTTCGCGCCAGATCGAGCGAACCTTGGAAGCGGCTGCCCGTCAGGTATCCGCCTGGCGGGTGGTGGACGAATATGGTGTCACCCATTTGGTGTGGCCGCTTACCGATCCTCCGACGATCAGCAAAGTGGTTGGCCTGATGCGCGACAAGAAATTGATCATCGCCGACGGCCATCATCGCTACGAGACAGCGCTCAACTACCGCAACGAGTGCCGCGAGCGCGTCGGCCCGGCTGGAGGCGGGTTGGATTTCGAGGCGCCCCATGAGCGCGTCATGATGACTTTTGTCAACATGGACTCCGAGGGGCTCACCATCTTGCCCACTCACCGGCTCGTTTCGTCCCGCTCTGCGGGACCGCGCTTCGATTTCAAGACTTTCCGTGATGCCGCCGCCCCACTTTTCGATTGGTACTGCTATCCCACGGCTGCCGACCAGGCGCCGGACGGCTTGGTCCAGTTCCATCACGACATGGCCCGCAGCGGCGGTCAGCGGCCGGCGGTGGGGGTTGCCGTGACCGGTGATCCCTCGCTTTATCTCTTTCTCCTGAAGGAATCGGCTGATCTGGCGGCGCTTTTGCCGGATACCCCGGCACTCGAACGGCAGCTCGATGTGGTCATTCTCCACAAATTGTTGCTCGAACGCTGCCTGGGTCTGACGCCCGAATCCATCACCGCGGAACAAAACGTGAGTTACGTGCGAGAGTTCGATGCCGGTTGGGAGGCGGTGCAGAGCGGCGGCGCGCAGATGTGCTTTTTTCTGAACCCGGTGCGCATCGAGCAGGTACGCCGAATCGCCTTCAGCGGCGGCGTCCTGCCACAAAAATCCACCGACTTCTATCCCAAATTGCTTTCCGGATTGACCATCTATCGGCTGGATGGATAGCCGGCGCAACCCCTCTTTCCTCCTAAATAGTCGCACCCATCCTGCAAAGCGGCACAGATGCGCCACGCAGGAAAGTCACGCCTTTCCCCCCGGCCGATGTGCTTGACATGGGTACACGCGTAGCCTACGGTAATGGAATCGCGTCAAGTTGCTGGCTTGGGTCGTGATTGCTTCGCTTTCGGGGGGCGTGGTGGGGAGTAGAGCCTTTGTGCAGGAATTGGAAGCGTCCAACCAGGTTCTTCTGGCGAAGCTCGGAGACATCGGGGCGATTGCGGGCGAAGCGGTGCCACAGGCGGATGTAGTTCGTCTGCTGAAGATCGCCCTGGTGAATGAGATCAGTGTCAGCGAACTGGCAGCCGCCTGGATGCCGCCCACGGCTGAACTCGACGTCAAGATTGCCCTGGCTCAGCAGGCCGGCGATGAGGCCAGGCACTTCAAGCTCATAGAAAAGCGGCTGGAAGCCCTGGGTGTCTCGCTCGCTGAGTTTTCGCTGCCCGGCGAGAATCCCCTCTTCGGCTATTTGAAGAGCCTGCACACTACCGTTGAAAAAATTGCTGCCGGCCAGTTCACTCTGGAATCGATCGCCTTCCAGGTTAATCAAAATTTTATGAAATACTGCGAACTCTCTGGCGACTCGGAAACAGTGAAAATCTACCAACAGTTCATCCAGCCGGATGAGCTGTTTCATCATCAACTGGGTAAGACGTTGCTGGAAAAATACGCCACCACGACGGAAAGCCAGCAACGGGCGCGGGAAGCCGCCGCGAAAACCCTCGAGATTGCCGCCAGAGTGCGAAGCGCCGCCGCCAGGAGGATCGGCACGTCATGTTTCCCCGGGTGCTGAAGGCAGACCATCGGATGGGGTTGGTTCCTCGGAGTAGTCTATGAGCCCAGTGCTGCTTCTTTGCGGTTCTTGCGGGAAGCGGAAGTCCATGGAGGTCACCGCGGAGGAAATGACCGCTCTCAAGCACGAAGAACCGCTGAGCCGAAATTGCGAGGAATGCAAAGAAACGACGGAATGGTTTCTGGCCGAACGCCTTCTGAAGGACTAACGGGCTGGAATCAGGAAGTCCAATCCCGGTGGCGAAGCGAGAGGACAAGGGATCGGCAATCAGTCCGGCCCTCGCCGCAATTGCTTCTCGCGATCCGTCCTGACAGCTATGCCGAACTCGTCCAGGCCGTCGAACGGTTCCACGCGCACCACCCGGCCGAAAGATTGCACTCGCATGGGCACGCTCTTGGTAAGGGCAGTGGGCAGTGTCAGCATAACGTCCACCGGGGAACCGCAAGGAAGATGCCGGTCGAAATGGAAATAGATGCCATCCACGCTGACGTTGTCGGTTTCCGTGTTTCGTTCGCGGAGGATGCCATTTTCGTTGATCCAAAGGATTCGCAGCGGCAAACGCTGAGAAAATCGGCGAGCTCGTCTCCGTTCGCTCATGGCTGGGTTGCGCTCCCCGAGAGAATGAGAATCGTCGGAGGAGTAACGCGTACCTCCCGTGTTCCGCCAGTTTAAAAAAAGGCGAAGGGCAAACCAATAGGACTCGCTGCTCAATTCGAGGGACGAAAAAGCGGTACCGAAGTACTAAAGGTTCTAGCCGGGTGGCGGAAAAACCCGCCGGCAGTCCCGGCGGGAGGGACCGGCGCGGCACTCGGAGGCGTCAGCCCTCGGCTGCCGTACAGCTCGGCGAGCCTTCTACACTCCTATTTTTTCTCCATCTCTTTGACCAGTTCGCTGGCCGTGTAGGGTCCCGCGGCATACGTATCGGTGTGCGCGCCGATGAGCTGGCGAAATTCGAGCGAGGCGGCCATGGCGGTCGAAATTCCTTTCTTCTTCAAGAGCTCGTCTATCTTGGCGGCCCGTTCGGCTTCTTCTTTCTCCGAACCAAGGTGGGAAACGACGACAAAATCCCAATCGGCACCCTCCGTATGCATGAACCAGTGAGGGGTCATACCGCCGACTTCCTTTTCCACCCCTTCGCGCGCCGCCATCCACTTCACCAGATCCAGGTGTTTCCCCGGGGCGGCTTTGTAAATCGAAATCATCACCCGTCCCGGACCATGTTTCATCGGGGGTTGCTGCGAAACAGCGTTGGTTGCAAAAGCGAGCGCCAAAATCCCAAAGAACGCGAGCAAGATTCGCCAGTTCATTTCCACCCTCCTTGAGAGATAAGCTTTCGCGGTTTCAAGAAACCTACGCAACAAGATGTCGCAAGTCAAGTGGCGCTTGCCGCCACCCAAGGCCGAGCAGGGAAGAGCCCGGGATGGACCGACAGGCAAAGGCGACTGACGGGAGCAAGCCTGGCCGGGGCGGACGATCTCCGGCCATCGAGGAGGAACAAACCGTCAGAAGTTTTCCTGGCTCGCGATCTCTGGTCAGCTAAAACTCTTGATCGCGGCCACTTCGTCTTCGAAGACTTCAAAGACAGTCAACAGCTTGGTCACTTGGAGCAAATCGCGGATTTTTTTGGTAAGGTTGAGCATCTTCAGGAAGCCGCCGAGCGAGCGCGCGCTGGTAAAGGCGCTCACCAGGGTCCCCAGCCCGCCGCTGTCAATATGGGAAACTTGTTCGAGGTTTAAAAGAATTTTTCGCCGTCCCTGGCCGAGCAAGCCTTTGACGCGCTCGCGCAGGGCACTGCTCTCTTCGCCCAGCACGACCCGGCCCTCCAGATCGAGCACCAGCACGCCGTCCACTTCACGGTTGGTGATTCGTAGCACTGCCGACCTCCTCCGCGCATGCGTTCCTAGGAAGAATCAATCCCGGCACCGCTTGCTTCGGGAAACTTCGACCGCGCTTGTGCCGTACCAGCCCCATCAGAAGCAACACGATCGACACTGACCTTGAGCGGCGCAATCCATGCCCATGATTGGAGGCAGCGCCACTCGGTTGGAACGGCACCAGGAAGACCCCCGCTGCGGCGGGCGCAGCATGGCTTCGAAACTCATCTCGGCTGGTTGCGCCGGTTCCCGAAGCAGCGCATCGAGGGCCGCGCCAAAGGAAGCAAACCGTTCCGCTCGCTCGCCTCGAGCACGGGTTTGATCCGGCGCGCTATCACTTCCGGCGACATCATCGGTCTTCGGTTCACAAAGTGGTCCACCGCAGCGGGTTCGAGGGGGCTCAGACAAAATCCGAACACGACAAAAAATAGCTGCACCGGGG
>DATBWB010000100.1 GCA_036514995.1 Candidatus Acidiferrales bacterium | reverse complement strand
TGCTCGAAGCGATAGTCGTCCAATTCCGCTTCGGTGATTTTATAATTGGTCTGAGGGGGATGGTTCGCGTAGGTGGCCAACTCGCGCTGGAGCTTCAGGGAGCAAATGTCGGGTCCGTCCTGATAGCGCGCCCGATGGGAGACAAAGGCCGCATTCGGAATCGTCAAGGTGAACTGGCGAAGCTCCGCCTCCTCTCGCACGTTAAACGTGTACTCCCGGACCAGGGCTTTCGCCTCACATCCGGCATACTGAACCAAGATGTTGCCGCTCACTTGACGCCTGCCGCGGCCGCGGCGAGAACTGGCGTCGGAGTGATTTTCTTGCGGCGTTTGGCTCGCGCACGTTTCGGAGGTGTTCCTTCCGCTGTCTCGACCACCATCAGGGTGGTGACAAATTTCTTGATCCCGTGGAGGTCGAAGTCAATGGTGGTGCGGTCGGCGTCGGATTCCGTGATTACTCCGTTGCCGTACTGAAAGTGCTTGATGTACTGGCCTTCTGAGAGAGCTTTCACAAAAGCCTCCTTTTAAGCCAAGCAAAACAGAACCAGTTCATTCTCGGCGGCCACTGGACCTGCGGTCCGGCCGACACAAGAAAAAAAGGGGCGAGCCGGGTGATTGCCCGGCTCGCCCCGGTGGACTAGAGGTTGGTCACGTTCGCGGCTTGCAGGCCCTTGGGCCCGCTGGTGACCTCGAATTCAACCGCCTGGCCATCGGTCAACGACTTGTACCCGTCCCCCTGAATGGCGGAGAAGTGCACAAAGACGTCCTCGCCCGACTGGCGCTGGATGAATCCGAAGCCCTTGCTCGCGTTAAACCACTTCACTGTTCCCTGTTCTTTCACGTAGGTTCCTTTTCTATGTTTGAGCTATCTGATGCTTCTCGACCGATTCCTCGGTGCCTCTAGCCGTAAAAACAAAAGGGGCCGCAAGTTGTGGACTTGCAGCCCCTCTGAACGAATCTCAAGGTTTTACAAGAGCAACAAACGCAAAACCATGATAGCACAGCTTGTGCCCTGATCCTAATGAAATCATCGCTGAGTTCCTCGCGCTGGAGGATCATGCAAGCTCTGCAATCTACTCCGCATCAAGCAGGAGAGTTTCGCTTGGTCCGATTGCGAGAGTCTTAAGGCTGGCTGCGCCCTCGCGCGGCCACACCGCCTATTGGAAACCGCGCTCGTCGCGGATAACCGATATATAATCGCCGACCAGCGAGGGGTCTCACATGAAGCGATCCGGCGGCATCACCGCTTCGGCGGTACTGGCCATCATCGGCAGCGTCTTCACCATCTTGCTTGGCGGCTTCGCCATCCTGGGCGCTCTGCTGATGCGCACCATGCCGAACCTGCCCACAACGCCGGCTCAGCCCGTCCCGCCGGTGGCATTTCTGCTCGCGGAATCCATCCTGTTTCTCGGCTTCGGCGTGTGGGGCATCGCCAGCGCCGTCGGTTTGCTGCGGCTGAAAAACTGGGCGCGCGTCTCCTTTCTGGTCTTCGCCGGGCTGCTCTGCCTTGTTTCGGCCTTCGGCGCTCTGTTCATGCTGCTCTTTCTGGTCGTGGGCCTGCCGATGCCTCCCCAGCAAAACGTGCCGCCCGGCTTCATGGCCGGCTTCTTCGGCACAATGATAGTTTTCGCCCTGCTGCATCTCGCCCTCAGCATCTGGTGGCTCTTCTACTTCAACCGCCGCGACGTCAAGGCACAATTCATGGGCGAAATCGCTGCCGCGGTTCCTTCTCGTCGCCCGCTCAGCATCACCATCATCGCCTGGCTGCTGATCGTTGGCGGAATCGCGGCCGCCCCGGTGTATTTGTTCGCATCAAGTCCGTTGTTTGTCTTCGGGTTCGTGATCCGGGGCTGGCTGGGGCGAGTCATTTATTTCCTGCTCGTGCTGGCCGGTCTGCTAGCCGGGGTCGGGCTATTGCGGATGAAAGCCGCCGCTCACTCGCTGGCAGTCGGTTACTTTGGTTTTACCCTGTTGAACCTTGCCACCAACATCCTTCTCCCAGGCTCCTTTGCCCGGATGCTGGCCGTGATGAAGGAAACGGTCCGTCCGACCCCCGAGACGCAGGCGTTCCTGAGCGAGCAGTTCTTCTGGTTCATCATGTTTTTTGGATTGCTGAGCACGGGCATTCCTCTCTGGTTCCTGATTACCCGCCGCCAGGCCTTCCTCGACGCGGCCAAGACACCGCCAGCACCAACCCCAGAACCCAGCTCGTTTCCTGGCTCACCGGCGTAGTGTCCCGCCCGGGAACAAGTCAAACCTGCACAGGACGTTGCGCCGCAACGCGCCGCGCCAGCCAGGCGTCTTACTCAGTAGCGCCCGATGTGGTATGCTGTACTTTTGGGGGCCGGCGCACTCCCCGCGCCGCGCCAATTACAGGTCACCGGAAGGACCCGCACTGATGGGCATACTGACCCAGGGACCACATTCTCGCAAGAAGGAAGTCTTAGATAAGGCCGTGATCCGCTTCGCCGGTGATTCCGGCGACGGCATGCAGATCACCGGCAACCAGTTCACCAATACGGTCGCCCTCTACGGCAACGACCTGGCCACCTTCCCCGACTATCCGGCTGAGATCCGCGCCCCTGCGGGCACGCTCCCGGGCGTGAGCGGCTTCCAGATCCACTTCTCCTCGACCGAGGTCTATACGCCCGGCGACGCCGTGGATGCCCTCGTCGCGATGAATCCGGCGGCGCTCAAAATGAACCTCGCCGACCTCAAGCCCAACGGCATCCTCATCGTCAACCTGGACAACTTCCAGGAAACCGACCTCAAGAAAGCGCAGATGACCTCGAACCCGCTCGAGGATCATTCGCTGGACGCCTTCCGAGTCTTCTCCGTCGACCTCTCCAAGCTCACCGGCAAAGCCCTCGAGGGCCTCGGCCTTGGCGCCAAGACCGTCGATCGCTCGAAGAACTTCTTCGCTCTGGGCATGTGCTACTGGCTCTACAACCGGCCCATGGACTCCACCCTCCGCTGGCTCGACGACAAATTCCAGTCCAAGCCGCTGCTCATCGAAGCCAACAAGCTGGCCATGAAAGCCGGCTACGCCTACTGCGAAGCCACCGAAGCCTTCCAGGTAAGCTACGAAATCCCGCCGGCCAAGCTCGCTCCGGGCGTCTATCGCAACATCAGCGGCAATACCGCCCTGGCGTTAGGGTTCGTTGCTGCGTCACAGAAGGCGGGCATCCCGCTCTTCCTCGGCTCCTATCCGATTACGCCGGCTTCCGACATCCTGCACGAGCTTTCCGGCTACAAGAATTTCGGCGTAATGACCTTCCAGGCCGAAGACGAAATTGCCGCCATCACCTCAGCCATCGGCGCGGCCTACACCGGCGCGCTCGGCATCACCGCCACCTCCGGCCCGGGCATGGCGCTCAAGACCGAAGCGCTGGGACTGGCCGTCGCCGTCGAGCTGCCCTTGGTGGTCTGCAACATCCAGCGCGGCGGCCCTTCCACGGGTCTGCCCACCAAGACCGAGCAGGCCGACTTGCTCCAGGCGCTCTACGGCCGCAACTCCGAAGCGCCCATCCCCGTTCTCGCCGCTGCAACACCGGGCGACTGCTTCTGGATCGCGCTCGAAGCCTGCCGCATCGCGCTGAAGTACATGGTGCCGGTCATCATTCTTTCCGATGGATACCTGGCCAACGGCGCCGAGCCCTGGCGCATCCCGCAGGTGGACGAACTACCCGAAATCCCCGTGTCCTTTGAGACCAATCCGCAGGGCTTCCTTCCCTACCGGCGCGACCCGCAAACGCTGGCCCGCCCGTGGGCGCTGCCCGGCACGCCCGGCCTCGAACACCGCATCGGCGGCCTCGAAAAACAAGACGTAACCGGCAACGTCAACTACGAGCCGCTCAACCACGAGCGCATGGTTCATCTGCGCGCCGCCAAGGTGGAAGCCATCGCGCAAGACATCCCCGACGTTGTTCCCGCCGGCGACCCCAGCGGCGACCTGCTGATCGTGGCCTGGGGCTCCACCTACGGCTCCATCACCGCCGCGCTTAACGCCCAGCGCGAAGCCGGCCATCGCATCGGCCACGTTCATCTGCGCCACCTCAATCCCCTGCCGCGCAACTTGGGCGAAGTGCTGAAGCGTTACAGGCGCGTCCTCGTCCCGGAGATGAACATGGGCCAGTTGGTGCAGGTGCTTCGCGCGAAATATCTGGTGGACGCGCAGGGCTACAACAAAATCCAGGGCAAGCCCTTCAAGCAGTCGGAAATCGAAGCGAAGATTGAAGAGGTGCTGGCGAGTTTGCCCGCGCCTGCTGTGGCGATGCGGGGAGGGAACAACTGACATGACCACGGCCACACTGCCCGTTTACACGAAGAAGGATTTCCAGACCGACCAGGAAATCCGCTGGTGCCCCGGCTGCGGCGACTACGCCATTCTCGCCGCCGTCCAGCAGGTGTTCCCTGAACTGGGCATCCCGCGCGAGAAGTTCGTGATTGTTTCGGGCATCGGCTGCTCCAGCCGCTTCCCCTATTACATGAACACCTACGGCTTCCACTCCATCCACGGTCGCGCGCCCGCCGTCGCCACCGGCATCAAGATCACCCGGCCCGACCTCGATGTCTGGGTGGCTACCGGCGATGGCGACTCGCTTTCCATCGGCGGCAACCACACTATCCACATGCTGCGCCGCAACGTCGGCATCAAAGTGCTGCTCTTCAACAACCGCATCTATGGCCTTACCAAGGGCCAGTACTCGCCCACCTCCGAGCTCGGCAAGAAGGCCAAGTCCACTCCCTACGGCTCTCCGGACCGGCCGTTCCTCCCGCTGGCACTGGCGCTCGGCGCCGAGGCCACCTTCGTCGCCCGCTCGGT